>JBBILH010000120.1:0-7780 GCA_037445005.1 Nitrospira sp. | reverse complement strand
CTCGACCGTTGCGGCAATTCGGGTACCGGTCTGGCGAACGGCTGCGACTCTTCTTCTGACTTCGTCTTCTCCCCGCCAGCCTCGTTAGCCTGGGGTTGCGAATCGCGGAGGCGAGGGCACCGTACTTGTTGAACTCCGGCGACCGCCGAAGGCGGCAGCGGCAGATGTTTGAAGTTTCGTTCCGCGAAGCGCGAAACGAAACAAGTCTCTGCTGCTGAGCTGGAGGAGACGTAGCACGGTCGAGCCGAAGCGTTGAGCAGGGAAGGACTAACGAGGGTGGTTGCTACGCCCCATGGCACTTCTTGTATTTCTTCCCGCTGCCGCACGGGCAGGGGTCGTTACGGCCGACGGTCTTGTCGCTGCGCACGACGGTCTGTGAGGCGACCGGCTCGTCGCCGCGATTGAGGGTGAGTTTGGGCTGGGGACGCGACATGATCGGCGGAGGCGGTGGAGCCGCCTGCTCGCTCTCATGCCGCACGGCTTGGACGTGGAAGAGCCGGTCGACCGTGTCGGCCTTGATCCGTTCCATCATGCCGGCGAACAGATCGTACCCTTCGCGCTTGTACTCGATGAGCGGGTCCTTCTGGCCGTAGCCGCGCAGGCCGATGCCGTCGCGCAGGTGGTCCATGCCCAAAAGGTGGTCCTTCCAATGGTGGTCGATCACCTGGAGCATGAAAGTCTTTTCGAGGAAGCGCATCAGTTCCGACCCGAGTTCCTGTTCTTTCCGACCGTAGGCGTCACGCACTTGTGTCATCAAGTCTTGCACGAGCGCATCCCGGCCCACGTCGCGAAGGGATTCGCCGGCGTCCTGCTTGCCGTGCGTGATGTCGAGGCCGAACTGGCCCTGCATCATTTCAGTCAGCCCCTTCATGTCCCATTCTTCAGGATACTGCTCGGCCGGGCAGTAGACGTTGAGCGCCGATTCGACCAAGCCGCCCATCATGTCGTGGATATCGGCGGTGAGGTTCTCGCCGCCGAGGACGGCGCGGCGGTGCTGGTAGATCACTTCGCGCTGCTTGTTCATCACGTCGTCGTACTCGAGCAGTTGTTTTCGGATCTCGAAGTTGTGCGCCTCGACCTTCTTCTGGGCATTGGCGATCGCCCGCGTGACCATCCCATGCTCGATCGGGACACCTTCTTCCATGCCGAGCTTGAGCATGAGCTGGGAGACGCGCTCCGAAGCGAAGATCCTCATGAGGTCGTCTTCGAGCGATAGGTAAAATCGCGAGGTGCCCGGATCGCCCTGGCGGCCGGCGCGGCCTCGAAGCTGATTGTCGATGCGGCGGCTCTCATGCCGTTCGGTGCCGAGGATGTGCAGCCCGCCGAGGGCGACCACTTCGGCCTTGTTCTTCTCGCAGTCGGCCCGGATCTGCTCGTAGGCTTCGAGACGCTTCTCTTCGGGGAGATTTTCTTCGCGATAGAGCACCTGCTTGAACATGAAGTCGGCGTTGCCGCCGAGCAGAATGTCGGTGCCGCGGCCGGCCATGTTCGTGGCGATGGTTACGGCGCCCTTGCGCCCCGCCTGGGCCACGATCTCGGCCTCGCGCTCATGCTGCTTAGCGTTGAGCACGTTGTGCTTGATGCCGTTGCGGCTCAGCATGCCGGCGAGCTTTTCAGACTTCTCGATCGAGATCGTGCCGACCAGCACCGGCTGTCCCCGTTCGTGGCATTCTTTGATGTCCTCGACGATCGCCGCGAACTTTTCCTTCTCCGTCCGGTAGACCACGTCGGCGTAGTCGAGCCGAATCATCTTGCGGTTGGTCGGGACGACGTTGACGTCAAGATTGTAGATCTTGGCGAACTCGGCGGCTTCCGTGTCGGCGGTGCCGGTCATGCCCCCGAGCTTCTTGTACATGCGGAAGTAGTTCTGGAACGTGACGGAAGCCAGCGTCTGATTCTCGTTGGCGATTTTGACGCCCTCCTTGGCTTCCACCGCCTGATGGAGGCCGTCGCTCCAGCGGCGTCCCGGCATGAGGCGGCCGGTGAACTCGTCGACGATGATGACTTCGCCGTCCTTGACGACGTAGTCCACGTCGCGTTTGTAGAGCGCGTAGGCCTGGAGCGCTTTGACGACGTGGTGCACCAGGTCCATGTTGCCAGGGTCGTAGAGGTTGTCGACGCCGAGCAGCTTCTCCACCCGCACGTTGCCCTCTTCCGTCAGGGCGGCGGTCTTGGTCTTTTCCTCGATCGTGAAATCCTGCTCGGGCTTCAGCTGCGGAATGATGGCGTTGATCCGGTAATACAGGTCGGTCGTCTGGTCGGTCGGTCCGGAAATGATTAGGGGCGTCCGCGCCTCGTCGATCAGGATGCTGTCGACTTCATCGACGATGGCGAAGTTCAACTCCCGCTGCACGCACTGGTTGAGGTCCGTGACGACGAGGTTATCCCGGAGGTAGTCGAATCCGTACTCATTGTTTGTGCCGTAGGTAATGTCGGCGCGATACGCTTCGGGCCTGGTGCAGGGCCGCAGGTGCTGGAGCCGCTTGTCGGACGAATCGTAGGCCGGGTCATAGAGAAACGATGCGTCATGCTGGATGACGCCGGTCGAAAGGCCGAGGGCGTGGTAGAGCCGGCCCATCCACTGCGCGTCCCGTTTGGCCAGATAGTCGTTTACCGTCACCAGATGCGCGCCTTTTCCTTCCAGCGCGTTAAGGTAAATGGGCAGAGTCGCAACGAGGGTCTTTCCCTCTCCGGTCTTCATTTCCGCGATGCGGCCCTTATGCAGGATCATGCCGCCGATCAACTGGACGTCGAAGTGGCGCATGTGGAGCTTGCGCCGCGACATTTCGCGGCACACGGCGAAGGCCTCGGGCAGGATATCGTCAAGGGTTTCGCCCGCAGCCAACCGCTTCTTGAAGGTCTGAGTATGGTCGGCGAGAGCCTGATCGGACAGGGGGGTCAGCGCGGGTTCCAGGCCGTTGATGCGCTGGACGATCGGCATCAAAGCCTTGATTTCACGGTCGTTCTTGCTGCCGAAGATGAGATTCAGGAGCTGCGTAAGCATGGGATGAATATATAAAGGGTAGGCGTCGGGTTCTCAAGCGAGAAAACGCAAGCCCCTGGGAGTATACCGGAAAGCCTCGGTGAATCCTATCTGAAAGACGGCGGATTGACTCTTTCCCGGCTGCTCCAGTACTATTCGGGTCGCCGGTCCTTGCCTGTGTGAGCTTATGTCCCTTCTGCCGAGTCAACGCCTGATTGCTTGCACCTTGGCGCTTTGCCTCCTCATTGTCGGAGGAATGGCTGCTCAGGAGTCGTTGGCGCACGAATCCCAGCATGCGCATCATCAGAAGACCACCCACAGTTCCGTGCTGTGCTCCTGGATCTGTGCGGCCGGTCAGGTGCTCGATGTGGTCGGCGCCCCCGTCTCGGTGGAGCAATCTCCGGTCGCTCTTGCCGAACTGTACGGTCCCCGTATTGTCTCCGGCAATACCATCCTTTCTATTCCTCCCCGCAGTCCTCCCCCTGTCGAATTCGCGTAGATCGTTTTTGGGGCCTTCGTGGTGCCGGGCAAATATCCGGCGTTGAACGGCTCCCGGTGGGTGTGACGACGGACTGTTTTCATCGAAAATCGCAGGGGCGCATGACATCGGCATTGCAGAACCGCTTTTTCGCGTCAGCCTGGGCCTGTTCGCTGACGTTGCACGGCGTGATCGCCGGATTGGCCCTGTTGTTCGCCGCTCAGATGAAGCCGGTGCTTGAGGAAGATGTGTTTTCGTGGGAAGTGGCCCTCGTCCAGGAGGCGAGAATCGAACCGGCCCCATTGCCTCCGGCGCCTGCGGTGAAACCTGCTCCTCCGGCGCGGCAGATCACTCCGCCTCATCCGGTCGAACCGCCTTCAGACATGGTCATGACGCCCGTGGCGCCTCGCCGGAGCGTGGAGATGGTCCATCCGGTCGTCGAACCGCCGAAACCGGTTGAACGGAAGATCGAACCCCCGATCCAGAGAATCGAGCCTGTGGAGCGCAAGATGGAGCCTCCCCAGCCGAAAATCGAACCGATTGAGCAGAAAGTCGTCGAGGTCGAGAAGCCGAAAATTGAGCCGGTACAGGAGAAAGTAGCCGTAGCGGGGCAGCCGAAGATCGCTCCGGTACAACAGGTAGTTGAAGCGAAAACTGCCGCCCCCGCCGTCACGGCAGAGCCCATCGTGCCGCATGCGCCTGTCGTGGCGATGACTGCGCCTGCCGAGCCGGTTCCCAATCCAAGTTTGGCGGCGAACACGTACGTGCCACCCAAGCATTCAAGCTCCTCCTCGGAGGCCGCAACGGAAAACAATGAGACACCTTCGCTGGAAGACTTGGCGCCGATTCGACGGTCACTCGTGCCGATCGGGGAAACATCGGCGTCAGCGGCGGTGAAGCCCTCCGCTGCTCCTTCAGTCGGATCAACCGATGAACCGGGAGTTGTCGCCGCAGCCACTTCCGGCGCAGCGGGGTCGGCGCCGTCTCTCACGGCCAAAGCGTCGGTACCGAATCAGGAGGCGAAGGGAGACCACAAGTGGCTGGCTGAGTCGCTCTGGCGCCGTGTGGCCGAGGTGAAGCGATATCCCACTTCCGCCCGCATGAACGGCCTCGAGGGCAAAGTCGTGTTGAAGGCGGTGATCCGGTCAGACGGCCAATTGGCCGAGGTCACGGTTCAGAAAAGCTCAGGCCACAATGTATTGGATGCGGCGGCCATTGAGGCGGTCAAGCTGGCCTGCCCCCTTCATATGAAGCAAGAACTCGGCAAGCCTCAGATCGTCGTGAGTCTCCCTATCGTCTACAGCCTGGCGAATTAGGGCGGGGTATGCGCTGTCTTGATATTGAGTGTCGGAGGATTTCGATGAAAACGCTGATATCGGTTGTTATCGCCGTGTGCGCCATGGTCGGAGGTGCGGTGTTCGACGGCTGGGGCATGGGGAGCCGCGTGCCGGTCGTCGGTACCCCGGCCGAAGACTTCCAACTGGTGGATCTCGGCGGAACCACCCAGAAATTGAGCCAATATCGCGGGAAGGTCGTACTTTTGAATTTTTGGGCGACCTGGTGCAAGCCCTGCACGACGGAGATGCCGGCGATGCAGGCCACATACGACAAGCTGAGGGACAAGGGCTTTGTGGTGTTGGCCGTGAACGAATTGGAAGATGACGCGAAGGTGCGGGAGCACATCGTGCAGTACAAGCACACGTTTCCGGTCTTGATGGATCGCGACAACAAGGTGGCCAATCAGTTCGGCGTCTTCGGGCTCCCTGTGAGCGTGTTTATCGACGAGCACGGCATCGTGCAGGAATATATCAAGGGCGGCCTCCTGACCGAACAGAAAATTTACGACGTCGTGGCCCGCATTCAAAAGCAGGAACCGATCCGAGCGGCGGCGTTGCGGTAGAAAGATTTGCAGATGTCGACAAGAGCATTCACGCGCTCCGGGCTGGTTTGGTTGCTGCTGCTTTGCGTCCTGCTCGCGAACGGACTGACGGCGGCGCCCAGCGTCGCCCATGCGGCGAAACACGGTAGCCACGAGTCCGGCACGCACAGCACCGGTCTCTGCGCCTGGCTGTGCGCCGCCGGCCACGGTGTCGAAGCCTCCTCGCTGAGTTTCGAATCCACGCTGCAACTGGTCGACCGTGTGCATGACGTCGGTGCCGGCCGGTTTTCTCCTCCCCAGACTCTCACAGCCTACTTCCGCGGTCCCCCGCCCCGTTCCTGATGTTCCTTAGTTCATAGACACATCAGCAGCCGTATCAGTCAATCTTGCTCAGTGAAGCTGAATCACGCCGATGCCTGTGAAGGAGGCGAACGCTTCATCTCGGCATGGGCTGCCGAAATTATCGCTTCCATTTTTAGGGAGGTCTTTCCCATGTCGTCGTGTTTCGCATTGCGCGCAAGTTGGGTTGGGCTCGCAGCGCTTATCCTTTTAGGGAGTTCGGCGTGGCCGACTCCGGTTCGCGCTTCATGCGGGGCTGTCAGTTGTTTTGTCGTCATTGGATCTCAGCAACAAGTGCCGCAGGCAGGCGTGCTGACGATCAACGGCATGTACAACTACACCCCCATGCGATTGCTCAGCGGCACGAACGGCATTATTCCCGCTGCGAATCAAGCGAACCAGCGGCTGATCTTGGATCACCATCAAGAGACCAGAACCGTCACTCAGACCTACACCATCGACATGAACTACGGGGTCACCGATCGGTTTGCCGTCCAAGTAACGGTGCCTTACCTCAAGCGACATCACCAACATTTCGATGGGATTGGTGAATCCGCAACGGAGCTCGGCGAACATTCGAATTTTTCCGACAACGGCATCGGTGATATGCGCATCACGGCGAAATACAACGTGCTGCCGACACTCCGAAACATGCTCGTGTTGGGGCTTGGAGTGGACCTTCCTACCGGCGACACGCGAGCCAGAGATAGCGGCAACCATGTGCTGGAGTCATCCGGACAACTTGGGAGAGGTCAAGTGGGACTGATCGGATCGATCTATCAGACCTACGAACTGATTCCCCATCGGCTGAACCAGTTCAGTTATGGCAGTTATCGCCATACCTTCCGCAATCAGGACGGCTACCAGTTCGGGGACGAGTTCCTCTTCAACTTCGGCCTCAATCTTGTGACGCTCCCATGGCTGGTTGTGACCAATCAATTCAACTATCGCTATCTCGTGCATGACAATGTAAAGGCGAATCTGGAGCAATCGGCCGCTCCGTTTGCGGGAGAGGAACCGACCGTCATCGATCCGACGGTGATGAATCGGAGAGTGCCGAACACAGGCTCGACCTATTTTGCCTATACGCCGGGATTTCAGGTGAGTCTGGGCGATCTCATCACGTCACCTTGGACGGATGCGACTTCCGTCTATTTCTATTCGCAAATACCGGTAGCGCGCGATGCAAACAACAACCTCGCGCAAGGCACCAGTTTCGTGTTCGGGATTACGAGATCGTTTCAATTGATCAAGCCGTCCTAGGAACAACGAGTTGGAGTAATGGCACGGTGTGTAGGCCCTAGATGAGTCGATTCAAACTATTCTGGCTGACTTGGGGGCTGCTGCTCTGTCTCGTTCTGGTGAACGGGTTCACGGCGGCGCCCAGCGTCGCCCATGCGGCGAAACACGGTAGCCACGAGTCCGGCACGCACAGCACCGGTCTCTGCGCCTGGCTGTGCGCCGCCGGCCACGGTGTCGAAGCCTCCTCGCTGAGTTTCGAATCCACGCTGCAACTGGTCGACCGTGTGCATGACGTCGGTGCCGGCCGGTTTTCTCCTCCCCAGACTCTCACAGCCTACTTCCGCGGTCCCCCGCCCCGTTCCCTGTAACAGGCTCTTATAGTCACCTTTACATTTCAGCGTCGGGGGCGTCCGTGACTTCATCATGGGCGCGGCGTTCCGGCCTGAGGAAAGATCGTCGTGTCATGGGGATGAAGCGTCGAGCGTCTACGTTTCGGTTGTTGTGTGCGGCGGCATTGGCCATGGTCATGGCCTGGCCGGTTTCAGGGCATGCGTCATGCGGGTCAGTGAGCTGTTTCGTGGTCATCGGATCGCAACAGCAGGTACCGATGGCCGGGCTCTTGACCGTGAACGCGATCTACAACTACACGCCCAGCGAAGCACCCCCAGGGCAAGGCGGCAGTATTCCATTCGCAAACCAGGGCAATCGGACGCTGACACTCGCGAACCTAAATGCCAATCAGATTCGCACGCTGGTCCGTACCGCCACCTTGGACATGAATTACGGTCTGACGGAGCGGCTAGGCCTTCAAGTGACGCTGCCCTACAAGCAGGTTAATTCGGATGCCCAGATCGGGGGA
>JBBILH010000119.1:0-7831 GCA_037445005.1 Nitrospira sp. | reverse complement strand
ACAGCAACCCAGCTTACACCCTTCGTCTTTTACACAGAGAAGATTACATCACCGGGGGCACGTCATGAACGTCTCAGTTACAATGCGAGGCTCTCCGGTTCTTGACAAATATCGGGACGGTCCCTACCATGACCCTCCGGCCCTGGCAGTCCGTCCAGCCAGGGCTGTTTTTTTGGATCATTGAGCCGATGAGCAATCTCGTGGTGATAGGCGCCCAGTGGGGCGATGAAGGCAAGGGCAAGATCGTCGACATCTTGGCCCACGATGCCGACGCCGTCGTACGGTATCAAGGGGGCTCGAACGCCGGCCATACCGTCATCAACGATCGAGGCACCTTCATCTTTCACCTGATCCCATCCGGGATCCTCTATCGCGGCACCCTTTGCGTCATCGGGAACGGGGTCGTGGTGGATCCCGCTTCCTTGATCGAGGAGATGGATCATTTGCAGGGTCAAGGGATCAAGTTCGGGAAGAATTTCGTCATCAGCGAACGGGCTCACGTCATCTTGCCCTACCATAAGGCGATCGATAAGGCGGCGGAACAGTCGAAGGGGTCCCGCCGAATCGGCACCACCGGCCGAGGAATCGGGCCCTCATACGCCGACAAGATCTCGCGCATCGGTATTCGCATGGGCGATCTCCTGAATCCGGCCGTCTTCCGGCAAAAACTCGAAGAGAATCTGGTGGAAATCAACTGGTTTCTTGAACAGCTCTACAAGGTGGATCGATTCGAGGTCGAAAAAGTACATCAGCAGTATATGGGCTATGCCGATCGACTCCGCAGCTATGTCGTCGACGCGACGACGCTCGTCAATAAGCTCGTGGATGCGCGAAAGACCGTGCTGTTCGAAGGAGCGCAAGGGACGCACCTTGACGTGGATTTTGGCACCTATCCCTATGTGACCTCGTCGAGTTCCTGCGTGGGAGGCGCGTCGACCGGCACGGGTGTCGGTCCGACCAAGATCGATGCGGTGCTGGGCGTGGCGAAGGTGTATACCACCAGAGTCGGTAGCGGCCCCATGCCGACCGAATTGAGCGACGAGATCGGCGCGGGATTACAGGACCGCGGCAAGGAATTCGGCGCCACCACCGGGCGGGCCCGTCGGTGCGGCTGGTTCGACGCCGTGGTGGTGCGATATGCCACGGTCGTCAACGGCTTTACCTCACTGGCCATGACGAAATTAGACGTGCTCGATGGCTGCAAAGAATTGAAGGTCTGCACCGGCTACCGCTACCAGGGAAAGGTGCATCGTGAGATGCCTGCCGACCTCCAAACCTTGACCGAGTGCGAACCGGTCTACAAGACATTCAAAGGTTGGTCCGCCTCCACGACGGGCGCGACGGCCTACAAGGCTCTCCCCGCTGAAGCCAAGCGGTATCTGCGCTTTATCGAAGATGTCGCCGAATGTCCGATCGACATGATTTCGACCGGGTCGCGTCGAGACGCCACGATCATACTCAAGAATCCCCTGAAGATACCGCTGCGAAGCAGAAAACGCTGAGGCCGTTCTTTCTTCCCTCGGAGAGGGAGTGGTAGAATGGCCCCCTCCATCAGGTGAGCCGCTAGCTCAGACGGTAGAGCATCGCCCTTTTAAGGCGAGGGCCCTGGGTTCGAGTCCCAGGCGGCTCACCACCTAATTCGCTGCACATGCTTACCAGTTGCGGGACTACCAAGGCGCCAGAGCAATATGGTGAATCGAGAGTGATCACGAACAGCTTGCGGGCGCGGCGTTGTGTGCGCGGGTTGAAAAAATGACTCGACAAGAAATGGTTCCCGAGGCGAGCTATTGGAGAGTCTAACCCTGCCGCTTTACGGTTTCATGCTTCCCTCCCCACTGGCGCAGGAATTCCTCATAGGAGACGGATAGTTTCTTGCGCATCGCAGCATCCAGCGTCAGTCCGGTCCGCAACAGGGTGATGATCTGCCGGACATTATAGACGCTATATCGATCTGCAAGATGTTGAACCGCCGAGCCTGCCTCGATGTAGGCAAATGGAACCTCGTCAGGCGACAATCCTCTCCAGGGGGCCGCAAGGGCGGCGAGGGGGATGATGTCCGGTGCACGGTCTATTGCCTTTTCGAGATTGGGCCAGGGATCCTCGGCCAGCTGGAGAGCGAGTCCTTCGATCAGCCAGGAAGGAACGGCTTCCGTTTGCCCCTTCAAATAATCAAAAAGCAGCGCATGCACAAATTCGTGGCGTACGACGCGGCTGAACAGGGCCAAGTCTTCCAGCGCATCATGTGCCGGCACATGTATCGTGCCCGTGCTCTGATCGAACAGGTTGTCGGCCCATAAGGGTGTCCCGGCTGTTTCGGCAAACTGTTGACCGGTATGAAGGACGACGGTGAACGGCCTCGGCGGGACGTGCCCGAACTTCGGTGTAATTTCGTCGAAGGCGTACTCGAGTATGGCACGCATGCGAGCCCAAGCCGTCTCGTCCGGGTTTCCCTCATACTGAACTGCGAAGTGTGCTGAGCCTGCAGAAGGACGCGTTTGCCGCTGTGCTTGCGGCGGGTTGGTCGGCTCCGGAGAGGATGGTGGTGTGATCTTCGCGGACAGAACTCTTGCCGTTTCCTCAGGAGCAGCGGCCGGTTGCTGAGGTCGTTTCGTTGTGGCATTGGGAGAGGAAACGATTGCGACAGTCGAACGGTCCCTCGTTGAAAAAGTTGCTGCTCTGGCTGTGAGGTTGTGTAGGTACGAGGTAATACTGGAATCGAGCGAGGCTCCTTTCTTTGCTTGGTCCAGATGAACTCTGGCCTTGGGCGCATGGCCCTGGTCGAGGAGAAGATCAGCCAGAGCCAGGTGCGGGAATGGGTCCTCAGGAGCAAGTCGAATGACGGATTCTAAGAATTGTGCGGTCATCGCCGGATGGCGGAGTTCCCAATAGGCTTGGGTCAAGTTCATGTGAGCCGTCGGATTGCGGGGGGCCAGCTTGACCGCTTCCTCAAAGGCATGCACAGAGAGCGTGACTCCCCCGTAACGTTCTTGCTGAATGCCGAGATTGTTCCAGAGTGCCGCAAGATATTCACGTTCCTTTGGCTTGGGCGGCGCTGGCTTCGAACGTTTCTTCAGGGCCATCTCGGCCTGTCGGACGTTCCCTTTTTCCAACTCATCCCGCATCAGACCAAGGGCTGCGGATGGAGCCTCCCCCAATTCAATGGTCCTAGTACGTGGGACAAACATCGGGCCCCGAGGCTCTCCTGTTGGAACAGTGAGCTCCAGAGAAGGTGCCGGCGCGCCTCTCGGCGGCGATGACGGAGAAGGCGATGTGAGATAGATCGGCTTAATCCAGGCCTGATAGAGGACAAATACGAGAAGGCCGGCCGCCAGCGGCTTGAGAATATGGCTGATGCTGCTTTGATTCGTCGATCTATGTTTCCGCGTCATGCGTTCCGGCGTCGCCCCATTCGGTATCCATTCGGACCTTATCTTTGCAGTATTCCCGCCCCCCGTTTGATTGTCTTCCAATCTGAAGTCTCATGGCAGCGTTCGCATTGCGGCCCAAGGACTCCCTCGTGCTTGTCGTCTTTTTTATGACAGCCGACGCAGGTAGTGGGCGCAATGACTTTTTCTCCTGTCGGTTGCCTGTGGCAGTCATTGCAGCCGATTCCCTTATGCGCGCCGGCGAGCTTGAATGTCGTGCGTGTATCATGATCAAAGTCCCAGATCTTCCAATCCCTCGTGTTATGGCACTCCGCACACTTGCTGCCGAGCCGGCGTTTGTGGATGTCGTCCTTCCTATGGCAAGCGTAGCAGGCTGTCGGCGTCGTGTCCTTGTAGAGATGGCCGGGATGGCAACTTTCACATGTTGCGGTGCGATGCCTACCGAGGAGGGCATATTTCGTATCCCGGTCATGATCGAACAAGTTTGATTTCCATTCTCGTTCGTCATGACACTTTTCACATCTCTCTCCGAAACGTGAATGGTGGTAATCGTCCTTCTTATGGCAGGTATAGCAGTCGGTCGGTGTCTTGTCTTTATACAGCATGCCCTTATGACAGCTGGCGCACCTTGTTTTGTGGTGATCGCCCTTGAGGAAATACTTAGTATCGCGATTATGCTCGAAGAGCCGGATTTTCCAGTCCCGTTCGGTGTGACAGCGCTCACATTTGTCACTGAATTGTCCCTTGTGCTTATCCTCTTTCTTGTGGCAGGCGTGGCAGTCGATCGGAGTCTTGTCTTTATACAAGTTCGCCTTATGGCAAGATTCGCACTTGCTTGCGATGTGCCGCCCTCGTAACGGGTACTCGGTATGCAACTCGTGATCGAAGGTGATCGTCTTCCAATCGCTTTCTGTGTGGCAATCTCCGCATTTCATTCCATAAGCCCCCTTGTGCTTATCGTCCTTCTTGTGGCAGGAGTAACAATCCAACGGGGCGTCTCTAAACGCCGGTGTCAAATGGCATTTCTTGCACTCGACCTTCGCGTGCTTCCCCACCAAAGGGAATCGCGACTTGTTGTGGTCGAACGGCGCTTTCTTCCATGACCGGTCGTCGTGGCATTCCTCACATCTCGTGCCCTCCTGCCCCTTATGCTTATCGTCTTTCCTATGGCAAGAGTAGCAATCCATCGGGGTGTCTTTGTAGCGCTCATTCGCGTGGCAGTCCTTGCAGGCCGCTTCCTCATGCTTCCCACGGAGCTTATAGCGGGTCTTATCATGGTCGAATCGGATCTCTTCCCAAGTCCGCTCGGAATGGCAATCCGCACATGCGCTTCCCACTTTTCCTTTGTGCTTGTCGTCTTTCTTATGACAGGCGTAACAGTCTGAGGGCGCATCTCGAAACTTCACTTTAGATCTATGGCACGCTTTGCACTCGACTTTTCTTGCGTTGGCATGGGCCCCTCTGAGAGGAAAATCCGTCCGCTCGTGATCGAATGTCTGTTCGGTGATCGGGGCGATATTCTCCGTTCGACCCTTGTGCTCGGTATGGCACTCCTTGCACTCTCGCTGTTCTTTGAACTTTCCATGGGAACCCTGCTTGGTCTCGACGTCTTTTCGCACGTCTTTGTGACAATCGAGACAGAGCGTATTCTGCGCTGCCTTGTCGAACCGTTTGTGGCACTTGGTGCAGTCTTCTTCCCATTTGGCATGGCTTGCGATCACTTGCCCCGGCATTAAGGCCGTTTCCACATTATCGGCCCGAGCGTGGGAGGCCGTGAACATCCAAATGGCCAGAACCGCGACGGCAATATAACGGTATGAGGCAAGCACGTCGGGTGAAATTAGTACATGTAAACGGCGATCACATGGACAATCGTGCTGGCTGCCAAGAGATAGATGAGTGGAATGTGGAGCACGTGCCAGAGCGAGAAGAATCGTTCGTAGGCGCTGAAATGAGCCACCCGCTCCGCTTCATGGAGATAGGCCGAGACGAGATCGATGGCCTCTCGGGCTCCTCCTGGAAACTCTGGGCGTCGGTGGACTTTCAACATTTTCCGAAGCTCTCTTGCGCAACGCCACTCGTAGAGCCTGCGTGTCCAGCCAATCGTGACGAAGTGCCAGCATGAACCCAAGAAGGAGCGTTCGGTATGCATCACGCCGTTCCTGAACGATTGAAGCCATTGCTCCACACGAGGTGCGAAGTGGAGGCGGGACTTCGTATCGGCGGATTGTCCCGCGAATTCTTCTTGAAGCGTTTCCAAAGTCGCGCGGCTCCCATACAGGCCGTAGTGAATTTTCGTATAGACGAAGCGACCGATGATCCCGCTGATAACGACTCCGAGCATGCTGAACAGTGCGACGGCTGCGTTGGTGGATCGGATATGAAACGTTGAATGGAACAGGACCAGCGTCGGGCCGACAATGCCTAGGATCATATGAATACGAAACCAGTGTTTGAGAGCGCCCCATCGGTGCATCCACCGCACGTGTTTGCGGAGTGGATAGGCCAGGAGCGCCACCATCAGTAATGAGCCGACGACTCCCAGGTAGAATCCGAAGCTCGAACGGGGAGTGTAGTATTTGCCGGTCGCCACCTTGTAAGCGATCCAGACCGACAAGCCCGTGACAACATAGAACAGCAGCTTCCCGGCCAAAGAATGTGAATCATGGGTTTCGCTTGTTTCCCGTCCCGGCGGGCGTTGTGTCGTGATTCGACTGGTCTCGGACGTTCGTCCTTGAACCTTCTGCAGAGATTCAGCAAGAGCCATCTCGACTCACCCTAGTTGTGCGTACCGAGGCACGCGCGGTCATCTCAATGCGCCGGTGCCGTGCACGGATCACGTTGCTGGAGGCAAGTGCCGCGCCCGCCAGCGTATGATCGGGCCTGTCCGATTGTGAACGCCTTCCCGTACGGGAAAATTTTCCCATCTGTATGAGCTGTACGCGTCGGCCTACAGTATTGTCCAGGAATGACGTGATCGTATCGGGGGTGTCCGGCATCCATATGGTCGTTTCCAGCGAAATCGACGTGTTATGGGGCGGTCATCGCCAGAGGTACATGAATTGCTGGTTTGCCTCTAAAGTTTGGGATGGATTTCCCATCAGCTCATGGGAACGTTCAAAAATGGGATAATAATCCCAAGTAAGGCGGACGGCAAGAATAAAGTCGTGCGGTGAGAGCTGGTCATGCAAGAAGTGAAAGTTGACACAAAACGAAAAGGTCGCGCGCGCATCAAGCGGTGCTGGGGTCGCATCGTTCTGCTCGGTGGACTTGTGGCGTGTTCAGCGGCTCTCTCCGCGATTGAGGCCGGAGCTCAAGGGGGAAACCGGACGGACACCGAGATCGACCACAATGTGACAGGTTTCCCGCTCACCGGAGGCCATGCCCAGGTGCAGTGTCAACGGTGCCACCTTCAGGGCATTTTCCGAGGAACTCCGACACAATGTATGCAGTGTCACTCCCCAGGTGGACGAGTAGTTTCCACGTTCAAACCGGCGAATCACTTGCCGACCACGGTCAATTGCAATAGTTGCCATCGGACGACGAACTGGAAACCCGCGTTTTTCACCCATAACGGCGTGGCTCCGGGTACTTGCTCCAGGTGCCATAATCAAAGTACCGCGCAAGGCAAGCCCGCCACTCATATTCCGACGACCTTGTCCTGTGACAGTTGCCATCGAACAGTGGGATGGACTGGAGCCGCCTTTAAACATCTTGGAGTCGCATCCGGTACCTGTGCGACTTGTCACAACGGGGTGCAAGCGCGGGGGAAGCCCTCCGGGCACATGACGACGCCCGCTTCGTGCGATACCTGCCACCGTATGGGTGCGGCAAATTGGGTGCTCGTGAGCAGCGGATTCAATCATTCAGGCGTGGTACCGGGCACTTGTGTTTCGTGTCATAACGGCACAAAGGCGGCGGGAAAACCCTTGACACACGTTCCCACTACCGCCTCCTGCGACGGTTGTCATCGTACGGCGGCTTGGAGGCCTGCGACGTTCAATCACACGGGGGTCACGCCTGGCACCTGCACGACCTGTCACAACGGGAATACCGCACGGGGCAAAGCGGCGAATCACGTGCCGACGACTCAAGCTTGCGACACCTGTCACCGGACGACCGCGTGGATTCCCGCGACGTTCAGCCATACCGGCGTGACGCCGGGGAGCTGCGCAACCTGTCATAACGGCAGCAGAGCGCGGGGCAAATCAGCGACCCATATTCCAACCACCGCCTCCTGCGACACGTGCCATCGAACGACGGCATGGATTCCGGCAACAGGCTTCAATCACACGGGCGTTACACCCGGGACCTGTGCCACTTGTCACAACGGGACCCAGGCGCGCGGCAAGGCCGCCACGCATGTGCCGACCACCGCCTCCTGCGACACGTGCCATCGAACGACCGCGTGGATTCCCGCGACGTTCAACCATACCGGCGAGACC
>JBBILH010000118.1:0-7946 GCA_037445005.1 Nitrospira sp. | reverse complement strand
GTTGTGGGAAAGGTACGGGCGAAGCGCAACGATATCTCCTCCGATGGCGGTGTCAGTGACGCTTTTAATGCCGTGCGAGAGGTTGCGGATAACCTGCACATTCGAAGCGCAACTGCTTTGAGTCGGATAATCCTCAGAAGCCGCTTACAGACGAATCGAAGAACTTTGTGAGTCGATAGGAGGACACGACGGCGACCGATTCCTTTGCCATGCCAAAACGGTCAACAGATGATTGATGATCTGCTTGAGACCCGGACGCAACAACAGTGGTCCGACTTTGTCCGCCCACCGTCCTAGCAGCCTCGCCACCTGTTTCTGCTTGCGTCTTTTCATCAGAAGAGTCGATCGCGGCACCACCGACGCATCGCCGTCCTCGTGATAGAGGCCGTACCAGTCGAGGAAGAGCAAACAATTCAGCCGTTGAAAACTCGAGCGGTAGGCCCACTCGTACTTGGGAAATTCCAAGCCGATGTCCCAGAGGTCGAGGATGATCCAATGCCCGCGCAGAAATCGTCGATGGCCGTCCATCACCGCTCGCCCGACGTCGTTATGATACCGCGGCACAGGATACCCCAACTGCTGAGCATAATGAGTGGCGAGATGTTGTTCCACGGCCAAACGAGACCGGAAGCGACGATCCATGAACGACGAATGGACGGCATGCGGATGGGACTCGTAAAATCGAGCATCCTCTTCCGTCATGAACGGCACGGACCAATAACGTTGCAACTCTGCGGTGAGACCGAACTGGAACCAATCGCTGATATGGTACGGCATCTGCTCGAACATGAGCGGATCGATGGTGAACAGCGACGAAGCGAGGATACGATGATCGCGGCCGGCGTCCTGAAATCGGCGGACGATCGGGACAAACGCCGCATGTTTCAGAGCGCAGTCCGTCCGAATCTTCACGGCGTACTCTGTCTGCACGTGCTCTAAGCCTCGGCGCGTCGAGAGAATTTGACGATTGACGTTATTCTGTTCTCCGGCATGGTCTCGTAATTTGATGCCAGGCAACCATCCCGGGTCGTCGGAAAACACGACACGCTCCACCGAGATTCCTCCGACATTGGAGCCGGTCCAGGTGCTGAGCACACAACGAGCGCGAGGCAGGGATCGGCGCGTGAGTCGTATACATTCCGCGGTGCCCAGAGGACCTTCTATGACCGGCCCCTGAAAGACGAGGGTGATATCGGACTCGATAAGCGGCATGAAGTTACCGTGTCAGGCGATGGAGTATTTGCTTGACCAGAATCTTGCCGTCACGCATCAGGGTCCCGATCGGATGCTTACGAAACCGTGTCCGAGCTTTGGGATGATATCGGTCTATACGTTGAATCATGCTCGTATCAGTGACGTTCACGACGAGCGGCATCCCCTCTCGATGGATCTCATAACACCACTCCGGATGATAGATCGGTACCAAGCCTTGGCGTTGACAGAGGTGAAGAAACAGGATGGTTTCAGGCGATGCCGGTACTTTTTGAGCGAGATACTCGTTCATGGATTTGCCGAGATGAGTGAAGCAAGACAGATCTTCCCTGCGAAACAGGAACAGCTGATCGTTAAAGTGATGCCGGTCCGCCCCCTCAAGAAAATCCCCGGTCGTGACGTTCTTGTAGTACAGCACGCTGGCGTTGCGATGATGCTTTCGTCCCCACTCATCGAACCCTTCCCCCGAAGGAAGATGAATGTGTCCGAATTTCCCGTCGGCCTTAATGGGGGAAAAGAACGCCAGATCCGGTCTCGTCAGAACGACAAAGTGATAACGGACTTGGTTCTCCCGCTCATAATCGAGTAAGAGGTTGACTGCTCCCTCCATGTTGAAGACCATGGAAAGCATGCGGGCCGGGTTGAGGCCAAAAATCCATTCGTCGCGAGGGACAAGAGCGGCTTGACGCACGAATTCCGCTTGCCCGACATCATGAAAGTGGTATTGGCGAAGGGCGGGTCCGTACGCTTCCGCCAGATCATCCTCCGAAACCGCCCCGGTCGACCCCATCTGTCCTTTGGGGTTCGCTTTCACGTTGCCGAACACGTCGAGACGGCCCTTGTGCACTAAACTGGGCGCGTCGGACTGTGCCGGTCCGAAATAAAAGACGTCGGCATGGTTGGGCGTCACCACGTGACGATGGAAAGAAGGAGCCGTGATCCGAAACGTTCTCAGCATGCCATAAAGCAACACCGCTACCTTCGGAGAGGAGCTGCTCGTTTGGTTCGCATTCGTCATGATGCCCAGGGTTCCTGAAAACCGACTCGGTTCACACTTGTGCAAGCCGGACGGTCCGGACATGCATCAAGTCCAACATCGGCCGACTTGCTGATAGCCCGGTCTGCCAACCGCTTCATCACCTCGGCATTGGCCGGATCCGCTTCAGCCGTCGCCAGATTATCCGGCGTACCGAAACTGATGAACCGTTCGACTTCAGCACCTCGGACGAGAAAGCCGTCGGCGATCATCCGGTTGTAGAGCGGCCCAAGGTAAAACTCCCCCTTCACCGTCCGGCCATCTCGAATGGCAGCTTCGATCAGTTCAAAGAGCTGGACAGTGGAGCGGAAATAGTACGCTCCTGTCGAAGCATGGGGCGAAATTGGTTCTTTCTCCGCCACCCGACTCACACGGCCCTCCTCATCCATGGCCGCATAGCTCCACTTGGGACCGGTTCCGCGAAAGAGCAGCAGCGCGCCGTCCGCCGAGGTTGGAAACTCGGCAAAGCTGCGCATCTCGAAGGCGCTGTCGGCATTGTGTACGAGGGTGGGAAGATGAAAGGCCAGATGATGCTTCGCAAAGAGCACCGTTTCGGCCTGTCCTCTTGTGAGGTGATCGACTTCAACGATTATGGGGTGATGGATCCGAAATGTCTCTTCGATGTCGCGACGCAGCATAGGCGCGTGAGAACCTTGCCGGATCAGACAGACCAGGGTTTCTGCTTGCTCCAAGGGAAGTGAACGAACGGCATGTCGATACATCGGTTCGCCGAACGCCGAGATGAGTGGTTTCGGGAGATCATATCCGATTGCACTGAAGCGCGACCCCGCTCCCGCCATCGTGATGACCAAATTCATTTTCTGCATGGTTCCCCCTCGTCGAAGAAGTTCCTTTTCGCCGAGAGCGTACCAGTTGCCCTGAAACGCCATCGCCTTGTCGTCGAGATACAAATCCGCGTGCGGTTTTCCGAACCAGAGTTCGTCATATTCGATGCCATGTCGATGCAGCCATTCGATCAGCGTCTGCCCCTGCCTGGCGATGACGAGGCCGACATTGGCACCACAGGTCTTCATATGACGTGCGGTGGCCAGAATGATGTAATGACCCGCCGCACGCAGTCGGCGAATTGATTCGGCGGCATGAGGTAACGGCCGAACCGTTTCGTAGTCGTCATGACGACTATTCAATTCACAGAGCGTACCGTCGACGTCAAGACAAATTCTCACCGAGCGTCTCCTTCAACAACATGAGCCCCCTCAGATACAGCGCCGTTTGGCGTTTGCCGTCGTCGCAGTGAAACGGCAACATGGTGAGAAAGAGTAGCGCCTCCAAGAGCTTTAAATCGGTCAGGTCATAAGCCGTCGTGCCGGAGAGCACGTCGAACAGAACTGATTCCGCGTCCCGCGCCGATTCCGAGCGGAGCAGCGTCATCTCGAAACAGTCTGGCCGAGGCATCGCCAACTGATACATCTCGTGGAGGATGAAGTCATAGCCGCCATGGAAGGAGTGGAGCAGTTTGGCCATGTCGTAGCGTGGATCGCCATGGCAGCCCTCTTCAAAAAACTCACCGCGTGGGTCGATGAATTTGATCAAACTGGTGCGGGGATCGTAGAGGATATTTCCACAACACAAATCCCCATGAATCATCGTGGGCGTGCAACGGTCCGCGATGGACCGAAGACGGTCTTGCAGCAGTGACTTATAGACCATCCATCCGTGATGCACCGCTCCATTGATGGAGACGGAGTCGGCATCCAGCAACGACTGAATGGTTGCGAGCCGACTTCTGTCTTGCAGGCGTTGTTCGGTCTTGTTCCAATAGAAGTCATACACTCTGTCCGCGTCTATCACAGACTGCGTGCGTGCCGAGAACGCTTTATGAATCGACAGGATCTTGAGGAGGACCTGCTGCCAGACCGACTTAGGGACTTCGTAAAAGACCAGATACTCGGACAGCGTTTTGTACCCGTAATATTCGATCGTGTATGACACGTTTTTTCCAAGCTGCGCTTCCAGCATCCGCGGGAAATATACGGTGAGTTCTTTCGGCAATCGATTGTAATAATTGATTTCCTGAAGGAGCTTCTCTCGATTCCGTCCTCGTTTCGTGATCAGTCCTCGCATTTCGTCGATATCGAGATGGTTGCATTCTCGCGTCCCGAGTACGTGAGTCCTGATCCGGGCGGACGTATCCAAGTGCCCAAGGTCGATCCAGGTGGCGACATTCTGTAGGCTCAGATTGTCCCCATAGAGACGAAACAGAAGACCGCCGACGGTGCTGGCGCCGACACCGTTCTTGATCGTTTGTCGGACCTCGACCACCGAAGGCAAATAATACAATCCGATATCGGTGCGGGAGCCCCCAGTGCAAGGCCGATGGTCTCCTGTACATTTGTTGCCGGCCCAGGCTTCCTCAAAAAGATATCCGTTCGGCGTCTCATGAATGGAAGAATACTTGTCAGAATCGATGTGCTCCGACGTGAAGACGATGGGATTCGCACTCGGCTCGAAATGGTCCAGATCGTAGTAGATGTCTCCGTAAGAGACCAGGACAGATCCATCGCCGGTCCGCCCGCGTGCCATCACGTCGAAGGCCGCAGCCAACGACTGGACGGGAGTCGCGCCGGCCTGATTGGGAACGCGTACGATGGACAGGGCAAGACGACTTCCGAAAGCCGACCGAAGAAAAGCCTCGACTCGTTGCTCTTCTTCCGGAATGACCACCAGCACCTTGCATCCACCCCATCTGAGAAAATTCAGGACCGTGATGTAAATGAGCGGGCGCCCCATATAAGGAAGCATCGCCGGAGAAGTGACATCCATGATGTTCACGAAGTCTTGACGCACACGGCCGGCAGCCAACAACACAAGATGCACGTGCGCCATCGACGGTGGGCGAGAGATCGGGGCAGCGATTCCTGAGCCTGCAGGTCCACCGCGATGCTCAAGGGTAATGGCCTCCATCACTCTTTGCCCTTTTCGACTGATGGAAACATCATCGCTCCGGCAACCACGGCTCAAAGGCGTGCATCGGCTGTTGTTTCCAGCTCTGTTGAACCCGCCCATGGTTCAAGTGAATGATGCGGGTGCACATGTCTTTCAGTAACTGCTCCGAGTGGGAAGCCAACACGAGAATTTTCGACCGCGCCAAAAAACGCGCCAAGCGATCCTGCGCCCGTTTCTGAAAATCCGCGTCTCCGACCGACAGCCATTCATCCATCAACACGATGTCGGCGTCCACCGCGGTCGAAATCGCAAATCCCAAACGCATTTGCATGCCGCTTGAATAGGTCCGCACCGGCATGGATAAAAACTCGCCCAGCTCCGTGAATTCCGCCACCTCGTCGAGAAGGCGATCCGCCTGGCGACGCGATAACCCGAGGAGCACGCCACGCATCCGAATATTCTCAATACCGCTGGCGTCGCCTTCCATGCCAAGATTCAGATCGATCAACGACGCGATGCGGCCAATGACGTCTAAGCGACCGGAGATCGGAGGATATACTCCGGCAATCGCCCGCAGCAGGGTGGTTTTTCCTGAGCCATTGTGACCCCATAAACCCAATCGTTCTCCCGCCTCCAGGTCGAATGACACCTCGTCCAACGCGCGCACAACCGTCACATCTCCCCGGCGGCCGATACGGCCGCCGGTGGCGGACTGCAGCAGTCGTTGCTTGAACGATTGATGCTCAACGCGATACATCGGAAATTCCACGACGATCCGATCTGCATGTACCCAAGCCATACGTTCACAGCCAGTAGGCGATACGGTCTCGCTGACGCCCGAGAAGCCATACTGCCGCCGCACCAAGGGAAAGGATGGAACCCACCGTCCAAAGATAGTGGGCGCCGGTTGGAACCTGCCCCAGGAGCGGTTGGCGAACCACTTCAATCCAATGAAAAAGCGGATTCATCTCCGCCATCCACGCCTTGGCTTGGAGTGCGGACGGCTCCCAGAGTATCGGTGTCAGGAAAAAGGCGATTTGTAACAGGCTGGCGACCAACGGCGGACAATCGCGGTAACGAGTACAGGTAATGGCTACAAGTATCGAGACAAGCACTGAAATCACAGCCACGAGCGTCAGGCCGACAATCGAAAGCCAGGCGACCGGATGCCATCCGATCCCGCATAGGAGAAGCACGCCCACCACCACGACGGCATTATGAGCCAGAATTAATGTATTGCGAGTGCCGAGTCGCAACACGTATGTCGGATAGGGCAAACGAGTTTGTTTAATGATGTGCTCGAATTGCGTGAATCCCGTACAGGCATCGTTGATCTGCGTTGCAAACCAGGTCCATACCACGAGCCCGATCGCAAAAAACGGTAAATATTTGGAAATAGGAAGCTGAAAGATTTGAGACCAGAGCAATCCTAAAACCCCGATGGTCACCGCCATACTGGCTGTCAGCCACCACGGCCCTAAAAAAGATCGACGATAGCGAAGCCGAATATCCTGCCATCCGCAATAGGCCCATGTATCCCGCCATCGCAGTGCATTGAGACATTCGCGGAGGCCTCGTCTCATACATGTTGTGACTGAAAGACGCGTTGTTATATTCACGCTGGTGTCTCCTGCACCACAGTCCGATATTCTTCGGCGTATGCTTGAGCCATGGTGTCGGCCGTGAAGAGTTCGAGATATCGCTTGCGGCCGTTACGGCCGAACGTTTCACGTTCACGCCGATTTGCCAGGAGACGATTCACGGCACGAGCCAACGCCGGAGAGTTGTTGGGTTCGACTACGAGGCCTGTTTCTCCGTGGATGTTGATATAGGTAGTACCGGTGCCGAGCTCGCTACAGACCATGGCTTTTCCGTACATGGCCGCTTCAACAAGCGATAATCCAAATGCTTCCGAGCGTAAGTGAGAAGGAAACACGAAGAGGGTCGAGAGGCGAAACAGGGCGTCCTTATCGAGTGGGTCGACGGCACCCACAAATGTGACGTTTCTGAGGCCGAGGCGTTTAGCAAGCGTTCGGTGAGCCTGTTCACAAGGACCGGCACCCGCAATGACTATATGCGCGCGAATGTCGGGGGCGGCCTGCAACAGGAGATGAAGCCCTTTGTAATAACGTAAGACACCTATGAAGAGGATGAATTCCTCCCCGATTCGGTGTCGCCAATAGGCGGCTCGCAGCGAAACTCCAGCCCCCTGTCCTTTGTCTTCAATCCCCATCGGAATGACTCGGGCGGCCGTGCCAAGGCGACGTAACACCGGGCTGGTGCAGAGATAATTATGAGAGGTTGCAATGACCAGGGATGCATGGCCGAGAAACCACCAGCGAAGAGGCGTATAGAGGCAATTCAGGCTCCGCTGTCTCACCACGTCCGAATGGTAGGTCACCACGAAAGGCTTTTTAACCCGGCTCAACCAATGAACGAGATCTCCATACGGCCAAGGAAAGTGGAAGTGAAGAATATCCGTCCATTCGGCCAGTCGTCGATAGGCCGCGAGTAAGGACAAGGAGAGTCCCATAGAGGCTATCTGGCCGTCCTGTGGAAAGCGATAGGCCGTAATGCCGTCTTGTCTGACCCGGCGTACTCGTTGTGCCTGAGCCAAGTACGCAATGCGGCTCTCAATTCCGTGCCGCCGAGCGGTCAATGCCAAGGTGGAAAGAAATCCTTCAATGCCCCCGTACGCATCGGCAGACCACGATTTATAGACATGCAACACGCGAATGAGGTCCTGTCAATAGGTGTGTAAATGGAATCAGGCGGCGACCTCCTGTTGAAG
>JBBILH010000117.1:0-8124 GCA_037445005.1 Nitrospira sp. | reverse complement strand
CGCGTTTTCCCGTGAGAGGAGGCAGTTTTGCGAACTTATCCATCCGCTCGTTGTACATGTCGTAAGCCTTCATTTCGCTGAATCCCGGCTTATGGGTTCCCACGATTTTGGAAGCGAAAGAGGAAAGCAGTTTCGTCGCCTCCTGGGCATTGCAGAAAGGGCACACGGTGTCTTCAGTGCGCGCGTGCACCGACTGGGTCGCCTCGAACGTCTTTTCGCACTGCCCACACCGGTATTCATAAATCGGCATAACGATGAATCCTTAACTTGTGTCACCCATCCCGGAACATCCCGGCCGACCCTTGACCGCTTATCGAGCGATGCCGTATTGTACCACACCTGCCTGGTTTGAAGACTAGGGGCAATCTGCGTGACGAGGAGGCTGTTCGATGGCGGTGCTTATTCGGCGATACAAGGGCAACAACGGCATGATGCAGGAAGAGCGGATCGACGACGACGATCGGATTGAACGCTATTTCCGGCTCTTCGAAAAAGAAGACATCAAGAAGCTTGAAACCGGCGTCAAAGTTTTCATCGAAAAGGACGAGTGGCAACTCCTTCCCTAATAATGTAAGGCGTGAGGGGTGGGGCGATTCTTCGCGAGGATTGCTCCTCTGGCCCCTTGCGGTTCACGCTGTACCCTTCGCCGTTTTCCCATGATTTATTGGATCCATATCGCACGGTCGATTGATCGGGTTACGCTGCACAAGGATCGCTGTTCCGAGGTGCCGTCTGTGCATTCGTCGAGTGATTTCTGGGAGGGCGGCTGGTTCGATTATCCGGACAAGGAGCGGGCGCTCGCGGCGATGGAAATGGCCGGCACCACGCAGCAGCGGCGCTGCACGCTCTGCAAACCCTGAAGATGTTTAAATGATGAATGGTCGATGATGAATGTTGAGCTGATCGAACGCATTTAACATTCACCATTCATCATTCAACATTTAAATCATGCCCAGACTCGCACTCCTTCTCACGACGTTGATCTGGGGCGCGACCTTCCCGGCCACTAAGGCTGCGCTGGAGCAAATTCCTCCTCTCAGTTTTTTGTTGCTTCGATTTCTTCTCGGGGCGGTGCTCGTTGCCGCCTGGCTCGCCGTGGCCCGGCATAGGCTTGCCCGTGATTCCGGCACATTGAAGGCGGCCGGTACGGCGACCGTGTTCCTTTTCTTGGGGTATGTCCTGCAGACGGTCGGCCTCCGTTACACCAGCGCGTCGAACTCCGCCTTCATCACGGCTCTCTATGTGATCTTCGTGCCGTTGATTCTCCAGCGTTTCAATTGGCGGATTCTGGCGGCCACGAGCATCGCTACAGCAGGACTGTGGCTGTTGGTCAAACCGAGCGCCGCAGTCAACGTCGGAGATCTTTTGACACTCGGTTGCGCCGTGGCGTTCGCGGGTCACATCGTCTGCCTTGAAGGGTTTACCAGACGATTCAGCGCGCCGTCGCTTTTGCTCTGGCAGATGGCGGCGATGACCGTTCTGTTCATTCCGATCACGCTGTGGGAGCAGGCTCCTCCGGAGGCGTTCGTCCCCACGACCGTCTTGCTGATCGGGTTGATCGTGACCGGCGGGTTGGCCACCGGGGCGTTTGCGGTGCAGATGTGGGCGCAGCAACTGGTGCCGGCACAGCAGGTGGCGCTGGTTTTCGCGTCGGAGCCGGCATACGCGGCCTGGCTATCGTGGTACTTTCTCGGCGAGGTTTTGGACATTCAAGGCTGGGCAGGTAGTGCCTTGATTCTACTGGCGGTCGTGATCGGGGCGTTCGGAGCCGGCGAATCGAAGGCGGACCGTAATGCGGTACAGCCTGCACCTGCGTGATGGAAAAACCCGTATGGCGCAGAAATTCGGAAACGGGCGATGGGTACGGGAAGGGTTCCTCGATAACCGGGTGGACGGTAATGTCGTGGGGCGTATTGTTTTCGCGGCGATCGGGCCGATAGATCTGTACCTCCACGGGAATTTCAAGGCCGATATCGCGGGCCAGATCATTCAGTTCCGCAACAGCCGCTTCGAGGACGAAGAGATGGCGGCGCAGGTCATCGGCGATATGGAGATCCCGCAGATTGGAACGGTGAATCTGATCTCCTTCGACCCCCATCCCAATCTTGTCCCTCATCCGTATGTCGAGTGGTTTTCCTCTCGCAAGAACCACTACCGATTCGAATTGCACGCCGGAGACGCCTGGATTGTTCCTGAGGCGGAACGCGGCGGGTTCGACGCGGAGTGTCGACGCATCAGAGAAACTCTCGCCGGACCGGTTACTCCACCGACAGGAGCCGAAGAGGATTCAGAATGGGTATAGGGTGAGGCTAAGCCTGAAGGCGAGCGACCCCGACGAGGGGATCGGAAAAGTTACACGGCGATGGCTTCATGCTTGCTGCGTTGTTCCCGAACATACTCGGGCACTTCTTTGATATCCCACACCAGCCCCAGCCACTCCATGGCCTTTAGGCAGTAGTAGGTCATGTCGATCTCCCACCAATAGAATCCCTGCCTGGTCGATGCCGGGTAATAATGGTGGTTGTTGTGCCAGCCTTCTCCCATCGTGATCAGCGCGAGGACGAAGTTGTTGCGGCTGTCGTCGCCGGTTTCGTACCGTTGCGAGCCGTACACATGAGAAAGGGAGTTGATCGTGCATGTGCCGTGAATGAGAGCGACCGTGGAGATGAAAAATCCCCAAATGAGCATCTGTGGACCGTTTGTGCCGAGTTCAGGAACGTAAGCTTCGAGCAGCCTCCCTAGGCCGAACATCGCGAAACCGGTAATGGTAGGAACCAAAATATCGAACCGGTCCAGAAAGCGCAGTTCCGGAAACTTCGCGAAATCTTGAATGGCCTTGAGCCGCGGAGCGAAATGAGTTTGCGATGTGAACCACCCGATATGAGACCACCAGAACCCGCCGTGCCGAGGAGAATGAACATCATCCGGAGTATCGGACGCAATATGGTGGTGGCGATGGTGGCCCGCCCACCAAAGGGGGCCCCGCTGGGCACAGGAACCGCCGAGTATCGCAAAGGCCAACTGAACTCCTCGGGTAGTCTTGAAAGTTCGATGAGAGAAATAGCGGTGGTACCAGCCCGTGATGGCGAACATCCGGAGATAGTAAAAGGCGATCGCCACGACGACGGCCGTCCAGCTTACCCCCACCCAGATGACGCCCAGGCACATAGCGTGGACGGCGATGATCGGCACACAACGGAACCAGTCCATCTTCGGGACTCCGCCCGTCTTCATGTATTCAAGGCCGGCCCAGGAATCGAACCAGCGTAGGAACGTAAACCAGATGTCCTGGGCTTTGGTCGGGTGCAGCATGCGCACGTCGGACATTCGATAACCTCCGATCAGGCCCGGCCGCTATCGCCGGGCACACACAATACCGTGACTCTCAATATTGCCGCGGCAACTGTTGGTGAATCACAAGGCAGGCCGCTGGATGCAGAACAAAGCCCGTCGCCATCGTAGCGCCGGACGAACCCCCGTCATTATATAGAGAAGTAGTTGGGAATGGTACCACTAATTTCTTGCTTAGAATCGACATGAGTCAATTGTATCGGATGGACGGGATCTGTCCACTGAAGCCCGGATTCACGGGAGATGCATTTCCTGTCGTCGAGGCGTAATTTGACTCTCTGTTTGGCCGCCCCTAGAATGCCGGATTCATGAATGATCGCTTTTTGAAAGCCTGCCGGCGCGAGCCGGTCGACTGTACTCCGGTCTGGTTCATGCGTCAGGCAGGACGGTACATGGCGGAGTACCGGTCGCTGCGGGCCAAACACACGATGCTGGCACTGTGTAAGACCCCTGAACTGGCGGCTCAGGTCACGTTACAGCCGATCGACCGGTTCCCCCTCGACGCCGCCATCATTTTTGCCGATATCCTGCTTCCACTCGAGGCGATGGGACTGAATCTCGAGTTCGCCGAAGGGGAAGGGCCCGTCATCCACAACCCTGTCCGTGAGAAGGCCGATGTCGAGCGGTTGACGGTAATAGACGGAGATGAACTGGAATACGTCGCGGAAGCGATTCGTCAGACGCGCAAGGCGTTGAACGGGCGCGTGCCGCTCATCGGTTTCGCAGGCGCGCCTTTTACCCTCGCGAGCTACGCGATCGAGGGCGGCGGGTCACGGAACTATGTCCTCACCAAGACCATGATGTATCGCGAGCCGGATGTCTGGCATAAGCTTATGGACAAACTGGCCCGCGTCGTCACCGGCTATCTACGCCGGCAGATCAGGGCCGGCGCGCAGGCGATTCAGCTTTTCGACAGTTGGGTCGGCTGCCTCTCGGCCGGGGACTATGCCGAATACGTCAAGCCTCACGTCCAATTGATCTTCGAGGGCTTGAAGCGCGAAGGAGTGCCGCTCATCCACTTCGGCACCGGCACGACGGCCATCTTGCGCCAGATGCGTGAAGCGGGCGGCGACGTGATCGGTGTTGATTGGCGGATCCATCTCGACGAAGCCTGGGCCATGATCGGCGATGACCGCGCCGTACAGGGGAATCTCGATCCTGTCGCGCTCTATGCCCCGCTCCATGAGATTGAACGCCGCATCGAGGATATCCTCCGGCGGGCCGGAGGCCGCAACGGACACATCTTCAACCTAGGGCACGGGATTTTGCCGACCACGCCCGTCGAGCACGTCGAGGCCGCAGTCAGCATGATCCACAAGTTGAGCCAGCGGTAGGACCGTGAAGCGTCTCTCGTGAAGCGTAACTCGAAGCGGTCACGGGAGGATGTCTGAGGTTGGAAGTTGGAGGCTTGACACGGGAATATCCGGCCTCAAACCTCGGACCTCAAACCTCCCGCTTGCCGGCGAAAGAAGCTTCACGAACGACGAGGCACTGATGACTACGACGCATCGTCCCGTTGCCGTGTTATTGATGGCCATGGGTGGGCCGGACTGCCTGGAAAATGTGGAGCCGTTCCTGCTCGACGTCCGGGGCGGGCGGCCGACGCCGCCCGAATTGGTCGAAGAAATTCGTGAGCGCTATAGGGCCACGGGAGGCAAATCTCCCGCCGTCGGCATTACCAAAGACGTGGCGAAGAAGCTGGAAGCCAAGCTGAATGCCTCAGGCGGACGGCGCTATCGGGTGTATGTCGGCCTACGCCATTGGCACCCCTTCATCAAAGAGACCTTCGCCGAGCTGTCGGTCGAACAGCCGGAACGCGTAGTCGGTTTCTGCATGGCGCCTCAACAGTCGTCATTGAGCACGGGGGCCTATCGGAAAAAGGTCGAGGAGGCCCAGGCCGACCAGCGCAGCGCCTGCCCGGTAAGCTACGTCGGCAGCTGGAACCGCCATCCGAAATTGATCGCAGCGATCGTGGCGAACATCCAAAGGGGACTGCGGAAGTTCTCCCCCGACGTGCGCGAGACGGTGCCGGTGTTGTTCACCGCCCACAGTTTGCCGGAGCGCATCGTGGCGCTGAAAGACCCCTATCCCGACGAGGTCCAGGGTACGATCGAATCCGTGACCGCCTTGCTGGGCGCTCAGCCGACGCGGTTCGCCTACCAGAGTCAGGGACGATCGTCGGAACCCTGGCTTGGCCCGACAGTCGAATCGGCCCTCGAAGCTTTGAGCCGGGCCGGGAACCGCCATGTGCTCGTGGCGCCGATCGGATTCCTCTGTGACCATGTCGAAACACTCTACGACATCGATATCGAGCTTAAACAGCTGGCCGAGAAGCAGGGAATGCGACTCGAGCGCATAGACATGCTCAATGACTCTCCGGCCATGATCGATACACTGGCCGATGTCCTCGCCGCCCATGAAGCGGCCTTAAAGATTTCCTCGTGAGTACCCCCCGCACAGTCGCGATCGTCGGCGGCGGCATATCAGGCCTTGCGACCGCGTTCGCTCTCCAGGAGCAGGCTGCCGTGGCAGGCATCCCGATCGCATGTACGGTTCTCGAGGCCGAAGCGAGATGGGGCGGCAAGATCGTCACTCATAGAATCGGCGATCTCGTGACGGAAGCGGGTCCCGATTCCTTCCTGTCGAACAAACCTGCCGGCGTGCAGCTGGCGGAGAAGCTGGGGCTCGCCGATCAACTGATCAACACCAATGAAACCGGAAAGAAGGCGTTTGTGTATATAGGCGGGCGTCTTTGCGAGTTGCCGGAAGGACTGGTCGTGATCACTCCGGGGCAGATCGGCCCGTTTCTCAAGAGCGGACTCTTGTCGGTCGCAGGTTTGGCGCGCATGGGACTCGATCTCATCCTGCCGGCCAAACGCGCGGAGGGAGATGAATCGGTTGCGTCGTTTTTCAGACGGCGGTTCGGCCGTCAAGCCTTCGAACGCATGATGGAGCCGTTGATGGCCGGGATCTACGCAGGCGACGCCGAACAAATGAGCCTAAAAGCCACGTTCCCGCGCTTCATGGAGTTGGAGCGGCAGCACGGCAGCGTGATCCGCGGTATGTTGGCGGCGCGCGAAGCGGGGCGGGGGGGCAGGCAAGGCCGTGCGAAGCGGACGATGTTCGTCAGTCTGAAGAACGGTCTGGAATCTCTGGTGACGGCGCTGGCTGCACGCGTGACTTCCCAAGGCGCCGACCTGAGGTGCGGCGCGGTCGTCGAGTCGTTGCGGGTCCGCTCGCATCAACTCGGCAAATGGACGTACGACGTGATGCTCCGAGGCGGGTCCGCATTATCCGTGGAGAGCCTGGTGCTGGCGACTCCGGCTTTTACTTCGGCGGAGCTGTTGCGCCCGTTGACGCCGATCGCGAGCGGACTGTTAGAGGCGATCCCCTATGCCTCGACCGCAACGATTGCCATGGCGTATCCCGCATGCGTGATCGGCGGGGCGGTCCAGGGGTTCGGTTTTATCGTGCCCCGGATCGAACAACGCAATCTCATCGCCGCGACCTGGACGTCGTTGAAGTGGCCGTATCGAGCGCCGGCCGACCAATTGATGGTGAGGTGCTATGTCGGCGGCGTGGGTCGGGAGAAGATTCTCGAACTCGATGATCAGCCGCTGGTCGCCAAAGTAAGGGAGGAACTGACCGCCGTCTGCGGGGTGACGGCGGAGCCGACCTATGTTGAAGTAAACCGCTGGATGAAGGCCATGCCGCAATATCAGTTGGGGCATCTTGAGCGCTTGGAGCAAATTGAAGGAGCCCTCGGCCGCTACGGTGGCCTGGTCCTGACCGGCGCGGCCTATCGAGGAGTCGGCATTCCGGATTGCATTCGCGACGGGGCCTTGGCGGCGGAGCGCGTCATACGGTATCTTTCGGGACAACGAAGGTAGCCCGCAATATTTGCGATGGCTTCTGCTGCAACCGCCGATACGCCGCTGCGAGGGCATGCTTCGTTCGTCATTCGGGAAGCGTGAGCCTAGACAAGCAAGAACGACACGGACGGGCTCTTGTCTGCGAGGTGCGCCGCCCTTTTCGTCACGAACCCTCATGAATAATGCGGGCTGAGGAGCGATTGATATGGCAGTGGGCAGTAAGATGTCGATCATTGAAGTGAGCGGGCCGTTTCGGGAGCCGCGGGAGCAGGTGTTTTCTTACGACTACACCATTCAGCGGTCGAATTGGCCGATGCCCCATGCGGTGCGCGTGAAAGTCGGAATTCGGGAAGAACTCGACGTCTTGCGGGGCAAGCTCCTCGGTTCGGTCGCCGGCACTCCGGGCCAGCAACTCCTCATCGCGCAAGTTCTTACGAGAAAAATCGCGGACGAGAAGGTGCGTCTGGCCGAAGAGGAAGGACTCTTGCTCGAACGGCGCGAAGTGATCCTGCCTCTGTACACCGGGCCGGACGCCCACCGATTCTCCCGGCTTGAAGAGTGGCTCGATCGGGACCGGGAGGCCTTACGGGCGGAGATCAAGAAGCGCGCAAACGTTTGACGAAGGTTTAGGCTTAGATCAAGGCGAAGAGAGAGTCGAGGGCGATGGAAGGTTGAGGCGTGAAGGAGTGACGTCCAGCCTTAACCTCAACCTTGACCTGCATCAAAAGATCTTCCGATAGTGCTTTGAGTGTACTCCCGATTCATCCGCGAACCCGACCGAACCGGCATCCGGCGCGCCTGTGTTGTTCAAGTCGATGCGGTAGTGTCCTCGAATCTCTTCCATTGCCACCTCGAAGGGAATCTTGGACGGGTAGAGACCGCCCGGCGCGTGAGCGCCGCG
>JBBILH010000116.1:0-8204 GCA_037445005.1 Nitrospira sp. | reverse complement strand
GTGCTGATTCTCATCAACCGGCGCGGAGCGTCATTGTTCCTGAGCGCGAAAGTCTGAAGAGCCGTGTAACGGGACGGGGGAGACACCCCCCGTCCCCATATTCTCCTCTCAATCAAACACCACCGTTTTTCGCCCGTACACCAGCACCCGATGTTCGATGTGGCGGCGCACCGCTCGGGCCAGCACGATTTCTTCTAGGTCCCGCCCTTTCCGCACGAGATCCTCTACCGTGTCTCGATGGCCGACGCGGATGACATCCTGTTCAATGATCGGTCCTTCGTCCAGATCTTCCGTCGCGTAGTGCGCCGTGGCGCCGATGATCTTCACGCCCCGATCGTAGGCCTGCCGGTAGGGGTTCGCGCCGATAAACGCCGGCAGAAACGAATGGTGAATGTTGATGACCGGACAGCCCACCTGGGCGAGGAACTCCGCGCTGAGAATCTGCATGTAGCGCGCCATCACCACCAGCTCCACGCCGTGCTGCTTCAAGACAGAGAGCACCCGTTGCTCCTGCTGAGGCTTGGTCTCCTTCGTAACGGGCAAGACGACGAATGGAATCTTGAACAGTTCGGCCCAACTCGCGCACGTGTCGTGATTCGAAATGATGACGGGAATGTCGATGTGCAGCTCGTCGCGCCGGTGCCGCTGCAGCAGATCCGCCAAGCAATGGTCCTGTTTCGAAACCATGAGCGCCGCTCTGGTCCGATGGATTGAAGGGTGGACCTCGTACCGCATCTCGAAGACTTTCGCGATCGGGGCGAACGCGCTGCCGATGTCGTCGGACGGAATCTGGAGTCCCTCCGTGGCGAATTCCATGCGCATCAGAAACTCGTTGGAATCCTCGTCCGTATGATGATCTGAGTCGAGGATGTTGCCGCCGAAGTCGTGGATGAATCCTGAGACGCGGGCCACGATCCCTTTTCGGTCCTTGCAATGGATCAACAGGACGACGGATTCCTTGCCTTGAGCGACCATTGCGTGCACTCCGTTCTTGTGCGTTTAGGCAGCAGAGCGAATAGCGGCTGGGCGGAGGGTTACCCGATAATACGCCCTACGAGGTCGTAGGTTGCGGCGTCCGTCACGGAGACTTTCGCCATCTCGCCGGGCTGTCCGCTTCCCTCATTGATGTACACGACGCCGTCGATCTCCGGCGCCAATCCTTGATGCCGCCCTTCGAGCAAATAGTCCGTTTCTTCCGACGGACCGTCGATCAGCACTTCGAGCGTCGTACCGACCAGCGCACGGCTCTTCGCCGTTGAGACGGCCTCCTGGATCGCGAGCAGGCGGTTTCTCCGATCCTCCATCACGGCCCGTTCGACTTTCCCCTCAAGACCGGCTGCAGGGGTTTGCTCCTCATCCGAATAGAGGAACACGGCTACACGGTCGAATTCGGTCGCCTCGACATAGCGCGTGAGTTCCTCAAACGCCGCCTCGCTCTCGCCGGGAAACCCGACGATGAATGCCGTCCTGAACGTCGCGCCCGGAATCCGGCTTCTGACGCGTTCCACCAGTTTGTGTATCGCCGCTCGATCGCCTAATCGATGCATGCGGGCCAGCATTCGATCGTTGATGTGCTGCAGCGGCATATCGATGTACTTGGCGATCTTTTCTTCGCCGGCGTAAAGATCCAGCAGCTCGTCAGTAACCTGCTGTGGATAGAGATAAAAAGGCCTGATCCACCGTAGATCCTTGACCTTCACAAGTTGCCGCAGCAGCCCCGCCAGACCGTGGCGGATCCCCAAATCGACGCCATAGTTGACCGTGTCTTGAGAGATCAGGTTGATCTCCTTCACGCCTTCGGACGCGAGTCGTTTCGCTTCAGCGACGATGGATTCAATGGGTCTACTCCGTTGCTTCCCTCTCATCAGGGGAATCGCGCAGAACGCGCAATTGCGGTTGCAGCCTTCGGCGATTTTCACGTAGGCACTGTGTCGTCTCCCGAGCCGGAGGCGGGGAGCCAGCTCGTCGTACAGATAAGGAGGCTGGCTGATCCAGAGGCGTTGGCGACGCTTCTTCGGCGCGAGCAGATCGCGGCAGATGTCCGCAATCTTGCCGAATTCTCCGGTGCCGACGACACCGTCAAGTTCGGGGAGCTCTTTGAGCAGGTCGCCCTGATAGCGCTGCGCGAGACAACCCGCGGCGATTAACACGCGGCAGAGACCTCTCGTTTTCAACTTGCCATGTTCGATGATTGTATTGATGGACTCTTGCTTGGCCTCTTCGATGAAGCCGCAGGTGTTGATGATGACGACCTCGGCCCGCCTCGGATCATCCGTCAATTCGAACCCGTCAGCCGCGAGAGCGCCTAACATGACCTCGGAGTCGACTTGATTCTTCGTACACCCAAGGTTCACGAATCCGATGGTGGTTTTCTGGGGATTGGCTCCGGCCGAAGCCTTCATCTGGAGCCAGTGCCCGTCTCCTTTTCCCGCCGATTCCTGTTTCATGGGAAGCGTTCTACGTGCCATGCGCGCAGTCTACGGGACGGTCAAAAAAGGTGTCAACCGGCTTGCCTCTTGCCCCAAGGCTCCCGCCTCCCGTACAGTGCCGCCATGATTCGGATCTTCCAAGGCATCACCCCGACGATCCCCCGGTCCTGTTTCATTGAAGAGACCGGCGTTGTCATCGGCGATGTCGTAATGGGAGAACAGTGCAGCGTGTGGTTCCACGCCGTCATCCGGGGCGATGTGCATTACATCCGCATCGGCGACCGGACCAACATTCAGGACCTCTCTATGTTGCACGTGACCCATGACACCCATCCCCTGATCATCGGTAGCGAGGTGACGATCGGACATCATGTGGTCCTCCATGGGTGCACGATCAAGGATCGGGTGTTGGTCGGCATGGGCGCGATCATCATGGACGGCGCCGTCATCGGCGAAGATTCGGTGGTGGGAGCCGGCGCATTGGTCACCGAAGGCACAATCGCCCCGCCGAAGAGTCTGATCCTTGGCGCTCCCGCCAAGGTGAAGCGACCTGTCACGGACGAAGAACTTGCCTGGATAAAAGAATCCGCGGAGAACTACGTGAAGTATGCCGGCCAGTATTTATCGAACTCCGGGAAGAATGCCGGTTTCAAAGTGTGAAGGCCGGAAGGTTGAAATGTTGTACGGTGGAAGCGGTCGAATAATTTTTCCACTTTCACACTTTTGCACTTTTGACCCGCTTTTCACCGATTCGAACAAAGCAGATCGGGTCGCCGACCAGCGCGGTTGGATAGGCTTTCCGTTCGACCTGATACGGTATCCGATGACGATGACACCAATCCGCAATCCACACGACCTCCTCCACCGACGTGGTTACAAACCCCGGTAGCGTCAGCTTAGGCAGACAGCGGTTCACGATCATCCTCACGATACGACGCTCCCGCTCGAAACGGGCCGGATTGAACGAAACCGGGTCTGCGCGCCCATAAGACAGGGGCGACAGATGCGGAAACCGCTCCGGGTCGTTCAAGACGCTGACGATCCACAGATGGTCGTAAGTGTCTGAAGCCATTGAGGCGTCCTTCGCCTCAAACCGAAGTGGGGTCCTAGCGCAGCTCCGGTTGAGCGAGGCCACCTCGGCGCGGCGGAGATTGTAGGGAACGACGGATCGGTGAAGGTCCAGAATTTCGACGATAAGCGAAGGAATCTCCGCCACCCCCGCGCCGATGTAGAGACTGCGGCCGCCCGGTGTCAACCGGTGGAGTAATCCCTGAGCCACCGCCTTGCCGAGGCGGATGCAAGGCTCTCGTTTCCTCCTCCAAAAGACGTCGCCTCCTTCGTAGCAATAGATCGGCCCCAGCTTCCGATATTCGAGGCGGCTGAATATCCGAGCGACGGCCCCGCTGGCTTCTGAGGAGATTTTCTTCCGTGCCGTCATCGCGGCTCCCTGCCGGCCAACGTACGTATCACCTCGAGGACCACGTCGCTCACTTGTTCGATAAACGCGAGGTCCAGCGTCTCGATCCTGTCGGTCGGTTGATGGTAGTGCGGGTTTCTGAAATTTGCGGTGTCGGTCAGCATGACGGCGGGAAGGTCCTCATCCCAGAATGAGGCGTGGTCGCTCCGCCGAACGTCCGGAAACGCCTCTCCGCGTGACGGCACCGCAAGCGTAAAGGTCGGAAGCGATATACGGCGAGCGCTCTGTTCCACCGCCGCGATGAGCGGTCGAGACGATTCATTGCCGACGATGCCGAGAAAGTTCCCTACGGTCGGGGCCGACGCCGGAACGCCGGGCGGGTGCCGTTGCGAGCCCGGCTCCTGGCTGGTGTATCCGACACACTCGAGAATGACGGCGCCCGCCAACGGCCGACCGGACTTCTTAAGCCTCGAGGCGAAGGCGCGGCTGCCGAGAAGACCCTGTTCTTCCAGCGAGAAAGCGGCGAGCCAGACCGGACGCACCACATCGGCGTCCTTTAGGCAGTAAGCCACCTCGAGGAGCACCGCTAGAGCGCTGCCGTTGTCGTCGGCGCCCGGAGAGCCGGCGACCGTGTCGTAGTGCGCACCGACCAGGAGGGGAGCGACGCTGGCTTCGCGATGCGAGCCGGGTGGACTCATGACTGACAGAATGTTTCTGTATGTGCTCCCGCCCGCGCCGAAGGCCTGTCTACTGGTCGTCCATCCGCGCCTGGAAAACTCGCGGGCAATATAGCGTTCGGCCTCTTGAAGCGCGTTCCGGGCGCCGTAGGGATGGCGCGCTCCGACCAGCGCCCGCAGATGTCGGAGGATTCTGGTCCGTCGGCTGGACAAGGGTAAGAGGCCCGGATCAGATCATGCGGTGATTTCTGTCCCGATGCCCTTGCGCGTGAAGACTTCGAGCAGGATCGCGTGGGGCATCCGGCCGTCGATGATGTGCGCCTTGCCGACGCCTTGCTCAAGCGCGTCCAGACAGGCATGTACCTTGGGGAGCATGCCTTCGGTGATCGTCCCTTTCTTGACCATCCGCTGCACGTCCTTGCGCGAGACGGTCGAGAGATGGCGTCCCTTCGCGTCCCGGATGCCTTTGATGTCGGTCATCATGACGAGCTTCTCCGCGCGCAAGGCGCCGGCGATCGCCCCGGCCACCAAATCGGCGTTGATGTTATAGGTGTTCCCTTCCCGGTCGGTCCCGATCGGCGCAATCACCGGAATATAATGATCGCCCTGCAATTTGAACAACAGGCTGGGATCGACTTTTTCGATGTCGCCCACGAAGCCGAAATCGCTTCCGGCGTCGTCTTCATCGAGATCCCGCTCCAGGCTTTCAGCCCAGGCCTTGGCCGTCAAGGGCTTACTCAAGATCAAACCGCCGTCCTTTCCGCTGAGCCCGACGGCGCTGCCGCCGTGGCGATTGATCAAGTCGGTGATTTCCATGTTGATCTTGCCCGCGAGCACCATCTCGACGATCTCCATGGTCGCTTCATTCGTCACCCGAACCCCATGCAGAAACTTCGATTCGATGCCGAGACGGTCGAGCATCTTGTCGATCTGGGGTCCGCCCCCGTGGATGATGACCGGGTTTAGGCCCACGTACTTCAACAGCACGACGTCCTGCGCGAACCGCTCTTTCAGCGACGATTCGGTCATGGCATTGCCGCCGTATTTGATGACGATCGTCTTGCCGCGGAACGTGCGGATATAGGGCAAAGCCTCGATCAGTACGTTGGCTTTCTTGATGAGCTTGTTCATCGTCGATTCCTTCGAGATGCGCTCGCGTTACCTAAGGCTCACGACCATATCATGAGAGACCGCCCCGCGCACAGAGCAAATCGCCGACGGCGCATGCCGTTCATCGCTTTCCGTGCTTGGCGATGCGGCCGGCCGCCTGCCGCCCCGCTCGCGGGTGGGCCTTGTCATAGACCGCCATCAACTGATCCGCTGCCACGTGGGTGTACTTTTGGGTCGTCGCCAACGAGGCGTGCCCCAACATTTCCTGAATGGCGCGGAGATCGGCCCCCTCGTCGAGCAAGTGTGTGGCAAACGAGTGGCGCAACGTATGAGGGCTTACGCTGCCGCCGGTCAGCCGCGTGGAATACCGCGCGACGATGCGGGCCACGCTTCTGGCCGTCAATCGCCCTCCGCGATGGTTCAAGAACATCGGACCGGCACGGTGCGGCCCGGCTGGGGGCGGTTTCAGGGAGCGGCGGTACGCACGGATCGCCTCAATCGCCACGTCGCCGATCGGAACAATCCGCTGCTTTCGCCCCTTTCCTTGGAGGCGCACGAGACCTTCTCGTACGCGGAGATCGTCGATGTTCAGCGACACCAGTTCGCTGACACGCGCACCGGTCGAGTAGAGCGCTTCGAGCAGAGCATGGTCGCGAAGCGAACCGGACGATCGTCCATCCGGAAACGACATCAAGGCTTCGGCGTCATCCTTCGTGAGCACTCGCGGAAGTTGTCTTGGAAGTTTGGGCGTCCGCAGGTCCTCGGCGGGGTTGCGACGCACCCGGCGAAAGCGAAGCAAATACCGGAAGAAACTTTTGAGACAGGCAAGTTTCCTGGCCAGCGAAGTGCGCTTTTCGCCCTTGCGATCCAACCACCCCAAAAAGGCCCGAATGGCGTCGGGCGAGACGGAGGCAGGATCAATCGGCCGATCTAAATGACCCTGGGAGAACAGGAACGTTCCGAACTGGCGAAGGTCCGAGGCGTAGTTGCGAAGCGTTTCGGGCGATGCGCTTCGCTCCGTGGTCAAGAAAGCGAGGAAATCCCGGATTGCGTCATCCATGCTTCGAAGTCCTCGAGGGCCCGCTGCGAGATCAGCCGCCGCTTTCGTTCCTTGTCACGCACCGGAGAGGCGAGCGGCGGAAACAAGCCGAAATTGCTGTTCATCGGCTGGAAATACCGAGGGTCGGCCGTGGTGATGTACGATGTGAGACATCCATGGCCCGTCGTGGGCGGAGGAGCGACCGGCGTCGATCCGGCAAGCAGGCGCGCAGCATTGATGCCCGCCAATCCGCCCATCGCGGCAGAGTCGGCATAGCCCTCGACTCCCACCAGTTGTCCCGCGAAAAAGAGGGTGCCCCGCGTCTTAAACTGCAGGGTGTTCTTTAATAGCTGCGGTGAGTTGATGAACGTGTTGCGGTGCAGGCTTCCGTAACGGAGAAACTCCGCTCGTTCGAGCCCGGGAATCATGCGGAATACCCGCTTCTGTTCTCCGTAGGTGAGTTTCGTCTGAAATCCCACGAGGTTGTAGCAGGATCGGTGCGCATTTTCTGTCCGCAGTTGTACCACCGCATAGGGCCTGCCCCCAGTCCTTGGATCTTCGAGGCCGACCGGTTTGAGCGGCCCGAACTGCATCGTCTGCTTTCCGCGCTCCGCCATGACTTCAATGGGAAGGCAGGCTTCAAAGTACGGCGTCTTCTCGAATTCCTTGGGTTGAACTTTCTCGGCCGCCAGCAGAGCCTCATGGAATGCGTGGTACGTTGCCTCGTCCATCGGACAATTCAGATAGTCGTCTCCACCTTTTTCATATCGAGAGGCGCGGAAGGCGACGTTCATGTCGATCGACTCGGCATCGACGATCGGCGAGATCGCGTCATAGAAATACAGGTGATTCGAGTGGGTCATGTCGGCGATGGCCCGGGACAATGCGTCGGAGGTCAAAGGCCCGGTGGCGATAATGCAGGCGCAATCGGCGGGGATGTCCCGAATCTCTTCGCGGAGAATTCGAATATTCGGATGTCCCTCCAGCGCCTGAGTGATCTTGAATGAAAATGCCTCGCGATCGACCGCCAGCGCCGATCCGGCCGGCACACGTACTTGATCGGCCACGCGGACAATCAGTGAGTTCACCCGGCGCATCTCTTCCTTCAGAATACCGGGAGCGCTCATCGGATCGGCCGACCCGAGAGAGTTGGAGCAGACTAATTCCGCCAAGCCGTTGGTCTTATGAGCTGCGGTCATTTCTTTGGGCCGCATTTCATATAGGGTGACCCGAACCCCACGGTTGGCGGCTTGCCAAGCCGCTTCTGACCCGGCCAGACCGCCGCCGATCACGACCACATCGTCACGCATCTGAAAGGAACTCCTTGTGGAGCTAGGGTGAGGGAGCGGTATTGTAGGAATCGGTTTTCGGCGATGTCAAGGCGAGGACTCGGAACTCGCCTCGGGAACGCCCTTGCTTCGAAGATGGGTCGAGCAGCTGAAGAGCGGACGAGACTCGACCTTACCCGAGCGCGCAGGGGTGATGTCACGCGACTTGTGTAAATTGGCGAAGGGTGCGCGGGCGCCATTGTA
>JBBILH010000115.1:1746-8452 GCA_037445005.1 Nitrospira sp. | reverse complement strand
GAAAAGGTTCATCCAACCATGTAGAGGGATCGCCATCGTCATAGGTGGCGGCCCAGCAATCGTAGCCCGCCGCTGTTTCCTTTTCACGTGCGTCAGTTGCCATAATGAAGGGGTCTTCCATCATCTATGTCATCGTATCACTTCCTCTTTCTCAGATTGCATCCGTCGCAGCAGGCCATTGTTTGAAAGGATCTGCGCTCCACTGATTCAGGCCAGATGTGTCTACCACGAGAAGCTCTTCGCGTATCCATCAACCTTTGGCCTAACAAAGCAATAGCTGGGCCGTCACCCGACGGATGTGGCAGCTCATGCCAATTTCGCATTGCGACGGGACGCTATAGGAGAAGAAGCAGAGCGGCGGCTTGGAGAGCTATTGAAGAAGGTTGACATCGATCCCAGTTCTTTGGTCGGGCTTCATATCCTGAAGATTGCCAATCTACCGGCGCTCAAGAAATCCGGCACCGTTCACCAGAAGCTCCAAGAATTGTGGATATTCGCCTCAGGGCAACCCGAGAGTTTTCATGCCGGCCTGAGCTTCGACGCACACAGCACTATGTTCAGACTGAGTAAGTTTTTGCGTCTTACCGTCCTTGGCTGATGGAATTGCTCGAACTCGTGAAATCCAAAGATCGCGCTACACTCATGTCCGCTCTGGATCGCGTGCAGTCCAGCTTTGAACCATGATGGCTGGTATGCTTGTCAGAATTGGGATGAATCAGTATCCTGATTCGTGACAATCGGACAACAAGCCATGACCACTTCTGACATTTTGAAGACCAAACGCAACGACATCCTCCGGCTCGCTTCTCAGCATGGCGCGCACCATGTCCGTGTGTTTGGATCGGTTGCCCGTGGTGAAGCGGGGCCGGCCAGCGATATCGATCTCCTGGTGCAAATGGACAAAGGACGAAGCTTATTGGACGTGATTGAACTGACTCAGGAACTGGAATCCGTTCTGCAGCGCAAAGTCGATATCCTCACCGATGAAGGCCTCAGCCCCTATCTCAAAGAGCGCATCCAGGCCGAAGCCGTCCCTCTATGAAGGACGATCGCATCTACCTCTTCCACATTTTCCACATTCGCGACGCCATCCGGCGAAGCGGCAAAGCGCCTGTCCCACTCACTCAAAGACCCTCATCCGGATGTTTCGTGGAAGCCCATTGCCGGGATGCGGGACAAACTCATCCATGATTATTTCGGCATCAATCTGCAACTGGTCTGGGATGTTGTAGAGCGAGACTTGCCGACGTTGAAACGTAAGGTCACACAACTTCTGGATTTCCCGGAAAAGGAGTCTGCATCTTAGCTAAGCTTCCGTTAGATCCCCAGTTCTTCCGACAACCGCACTTCCGTCTCGTCGGTGATTTCTTCCAGGCAGGTGAAGCAGGGAAATGGAAAGCGATCCACGGGAATGGCACAGACTTCCCCCACCGGCGATTCTTCCAACGCCGGGCCATCGCATTCTTTGTGAATGAGCACAAGCATCAGGCCACTCTCATGACCAATCGGCGAAACAGCTCCAAGTGTTCCGGACTACTAAGCCGATGGTCGCCGGGAATCAGTCGGAGATCAAGCGGGAAACCGGGAACGCGACGAAGCAGTTCATTGGCAAATTGCCTGGTGCCGTCCGGCGAAATGGCAACGTCTTGTTCCCCATGAAGGATCGTCGTCTTCACCGGACGCAACGTGTCGAACGTCTTGGCCCAATAGGTTTCGCTCTCCTCCACCCACTTCCAGGACAAGGGCCAGTCTTTATGTAACGGGTCGTCGTCCCATGGTATCCATCCGGCCGTATGCCAGTCATGCAGCCGGTCTTGGGAAATGGTCTTGGCTCGTTCGCCCATCATATTGAACGCCGGAGCAATCAGGATGAGTTCCTCCACGATGGGGAACTCCTGTGCGATCAGCCAGGCGATCCAACCGCCGAGCGAGTTGCCGACGATCGTGACAGGCGGACCAGTCTTGATGGAATCTAAGACCGTACGCGCATCGGCGATCCAATCGGAGAGCGTATAGTCCGTGAACTGACCTTCCGAGTCGCCGAACCCGCGCACGTCGTAACAACAGAACCCCCAACCCTTCTCCTGGCACCACTGCGCCAAAGCCTTGCTCTTATTGCCCCAACGTTTCGAGAGAAAGCCGGTGATGAAGAGGATCTGCCGGTCTGTCCCATCGGCGCGATCGCCTTTGATACGTTTGCCGTCCACACCGGTCAGCTCAAAGGGCTGCATGTTTATCCTTCGAATGCTTTCATGATGAACGTGCTCAAGCTGTGCAGCGCCGTTTCCGGAATCTCGTGCCCGCCTTGGAAGCTGTGCCATTCAACGCGAAGACCTGACTGACTGAGCGCGTCACGGAGACGTTCTGCACCGATATGGGGAAGAATGTCATCCTTCGTGCCATGGCTTTGGAAGACCGGCAAGCCTTTGCGTTTTGGCATGAGGGGCCCCCAGACCGTCTGGGCCAGCAGGTTTCCGGACAGCTGCACCAAGCCGGCGAATGGATGGTCTGTATGGAGGACCGCGTCGCAGGTAAGCATCGCTCCCTGTGAGAATCCGCCGATGATCGTATTCTTATAGTCGATCGGGAACTGCCGCGGAAGTTCCTTGAGAAACACCAGCATGCGTTCACGCGCCAGGGCTAAGCCCTGCGGAACCTCTACCGACAGATCACGAACACGACCCGCCGCTCGATCAGCCTGAATGCGCGCGAAGTCGATGATCCACCAGGCGCGCGAATCGCCGAAACCCATGTTAAGCGAGAGCGGGGCTTCCGGAAAAAGCCAACGGGTTTTGGCTGGAGCCTCGATCGCGTCGGCGAGCGGCACGAGATCATCGCCCGGTGCACCGAAGCCATGGAGCAGCATGACGACCGGACCGTCACCGCTACCATGGCCATCGGAGCCACCGGCGAGTCTGACCTTCAACCCACCCAATAGGCTTTCTCGCATCAGGGCTCCCTAGCAGGTAGTTGAACAACTATTCATGACACTCGCTGAGCGTTGACACTTTACAACAGAGGATTCAGGTAGTGAAGCCGTTGGCTCAAATGACGGTAGCATGGCATCACGACGAGGGTGAACAGGAGCAAAGGCGGCATTGGCTGAAGAACGGCACCGAAAGAGCGCGCGGAACGAAGAAGATGAACCACCACTAAAAAGCGGGAGGCACTCTACGAACCTACCCTATGAGTCAGTGAGTCGAGCGCCTCCCGCCAGGGAGGGACGGTTCTTCAAAGACTCAAAAGCATAAAGAATGCCTGATGCAGGTTCTCATTAAGATGAGCAGCTTACAGCTAAATGTTTGCCCCAATTAGGCGGAGGAATTGCATACGTGTCCATTCCAGGTTGATCGCTGTAGGGATTTTGCAGCAGGGAAAAGAGTCGGTCGATTTCGGAGAAGTCTTTGTTTTGTGCCTTCTCGATTGCTACCTGAGCAAGATAGTTACGCAGCACATATTTGGGGTTTACACGATTCATCCGGTCACGCCGTTCGTCGTCCAGGCTGCCTTCACTCTGCAGTCGATCGCGGTAGCGTGCCGCCCACTTGTCGAAACGGTCGCGGTCAAGAAAATGCTCCCGCAGGGTATCGTTCGTCGCACCCTCCATCGTAGAAAACGTACTCAATTCCCTAAATACAATGGTGTAATCCGCATGGCTACCCTGGAGAAGACTCAAAAAATCTCGAATCAGGTCATCGTCCTCCGTTCGCTCCTCTACCAATCCGAATTTCGCCCGCATCTGTTTCAAATACTCCCTCTCGAATAGAGGTTGATAGGTCTCGAGGCCTGCCTTCAATGCATCCTTTTCCGCCAGCGGCAACAGGGCTTGCGCCAAGCAGCTTAGATTCCAGAGCCCGAGGTAGGGCTGCTGATTGAACGCATAGCGGCCGTTGTGGTCCGAGTGGTTGCATATAAAGCCGGCATCGTAGTCATCCATGAAGCCATAGGGTCCATAGTCTAACGTGAGGCCGAGAATCGACATGTTGTCGGTATTCATGACACCGTGCGCCCAGCCGACGGCTTGCCATAGGGCGATCAACTGTGCGGTGCGTTCGACAACTTCGGTAAAAAAACGGGCGTACGTGTCGCCGACATCACGAAGATGCGGGAAATGCTGTTTGATCACGTAGTCCGCGAGGACTTTCAAAAGCTCATGCTGTTTTCGGTAATAGAAGACTTCGAAGGTACCGAAGCGGACATGTGACGGCGCCATGCGGAGCAACATCGCGCCGGTTTCGACCTGTTCCCGATAGACCGCGTGATCGCTGCCGACGATGCAGAGCGCACGCGTGGTAGGGATGCCGAGGCCGTGCAATGCTTCGCTGCACAGGTATTCACGGATCGTCGAACGGAGCACCGCGCGACCGTCGCCGTCCCGTGAAAAGGGCGTCATCCCTGCACCTTTGAGATGCAGATCCCAACGTTCTCCTCGCTCGTTTTTGACCTCGCCGAGAAGGATGGCTCGGCCGTCGCCGAGCTGCGGAACATAGACGCCGAACTGATGACCGGAGTACAGCATCGCCAGCGGCTCCATGCCGGGCGCCAGGGCCTGCCCGCCGAAAAGCGCCGTGAACTCAGGCCTGGCAAATTGCTCAGGGTCGAGATCAATCAACTCGGCTGCAGCCGGGTTTGCATGAACCAGATAGGGTGGGGCGCTAAAGGGGGTCGGGGTCAATCGCGCATAAAAGGCTGAAGGAAGACGGGCATAGGTGTTGTCGAACGCGAGGGTTTCCAGAGTGCGCCGGGTCATAGCTTTCTGTACCATGAGCTGGTCGAGTTTTGCTATCAGTGGGCTGGCTCGGACTTTCAGGGCGCTCAACGATCGGCCTTTTTCGCGTCATCGTGCGATCATTGCTTTCACCACAACCTTGCCTCACTCGACGATGCCGTGACGCCTCGGTATACTACGAAACCGAGACATGAGTCCTTCCCCCGATGGAGGCCGCGCGTGAAGAACCGCACTACGTCCTCTTCTCACTCCAAGAGTCCGGTGCAGGCCAAACCCGAGATCGCCGCTGCCGAGGTGTTGGCCTGGGTGAGCGACTGTCTGGACGGCGGGCTTTGTTTCATCGCGAAGGGCATCCTGGTTTTCGAAAACGCGCAGTTCGGCGAACTGATCGAAGCGTCGGTTGCGCCGTCCGGCCCTGACACCCCGACGTTACGATCTCAACTCTTTACCGATGCGATCGCCTGGAATCAGGAAACTCTGGGCACCAGGGGAAGCAAGACCTACCGCCTCGCCGATCGACAGGGCCAAGCGCTCGTCTACGAATGCCGTTTCAACGTCGTGCCTTACCATGGCGAGACCGGCGTGCTCTTGATCTTGCAGGACGTCACCGAACATACGGAACTGGTACACGAAGCGTCACAGATTGCGCGTTTTCAATCGGTGTTGGCCCGTATCGGCACCCTCGCCGTCAGCGATGCACCGGCACAAGAGCTGATGAATGAGGCCGTGAAACATACCGCTGAGGCGCTCGACGTCGAGCTCTGCAAGATTCTCGTGCAACGGGAATCAGACGATCACCTTGCCGTGGTCGCAGGCATCGGCCTTGAGCCGGAACTCATCGGCAGACTGACGATTGAGGGCGGTACACATTCCCAAGCCGGTTATGCCATCCGTGAACGGCTGCCGGTCGTCGTACGGGACTTGCGAAAAGAAACGCGGTTCACGCCGTCCAAGCTTCTGACCGAACACGGCGGCATCGCGGGCATGTGCGTACCGATGCTTGTCGAGGACCGCGTGTACGGGGCCATGACGGCCCATTCCAAGTCGGTTCGCGACTTCACGATCAAGGAACTCGAGTTCCTCTGTACGGTTGCCAACACTGTGGCGACGGTACTGGAACGGCGGCGCCGTGCCGATACTCAGCGAGCTCTCTACCATCGATTGTTCATGTATGCACAAGATGGAATCATGCTGACCGATACCGAGGGCTGCATTCTCGAATGGAACCCGGCATTGGAACGGATGACGGGGTGGACCCGTGACGAAGCCCTCGGCCGGCGACCCTCGATTTTGAAGTCCGGCAAGCATTCACCGGAATTCTATGAACGACTCTGGCAAGCTATTCGCTCTGGGCTGTCGTTTGTGGATCGTTTCGTCAATCGCCGTAAGGACGGATCCGAGTTCCTGGTGTGGGAAAGCGTCAGCCCCGTCAAGGACCGTGACGGAACCACGCAATTCTATTTGGCGATACTCACGGATCTTAGCGAGCGAGAACAGATGCTGGAAGCGTTGCGCCATGCCGAGCAAGTCAAATTAGTGGGCCAACTGGCCGGCGGCATTCTCCACGAAGTCCGCAATCCGTTGATCGGACTCGGAAGTCTGGCAACGCACCTCGCGGAGCAAGAGCAATTGCCGCGCGCCGCCAGGGATCACTGCGCGCTGATTGCACGCGAAGCGTCCCGCATCGATGAATTATTGGAATCCCATTTGGGCCAGCTGCGCCCCCGCTCGTTCGATCTCCAGCCCTGCGACCTCCCCTCCCTCATCGATGACATGTTGACGCTGCTCAGACCGAACCTTCGAAAACAGCGGATTGTCGTCAAAAAGAGCATTCCGGATGTCCCTTCAGTGGAAGCCTCCCGTGCCCATCTGCAGCAAGCATTTCTCAATATCTCGATGAATGCGATTGATGCCATGCCGAAGGGAGGCGAGCTCACGATCAAGGCGGCACTCGTGGCTAAGCAAGGGCCGGGCATC
>JBBILH010000115.1:0-1670 GCA_037445005.1 Nitrospira sp. | reverse complement strand
GTGGGAAGGCCAAAGGAGTCGGCCTCGGCTTGACGATCACCCATGACATCGTCGAGCGGCATGGTGGACAATTGACGATCAGCAGTCCTCCTGGAAGTGGAGCGATGGTCGAGGTGTGGCTGCCCCTGAAACGGGATACTTAGCATGACCTGGCAACTTCTGTTGGTTGAAGATGAAGCCTCTGTCCGTGAAGCGTTCGCCCTGCGTCTCGCCGATCAAGGGTATGCTGTGCAGACGGCTGGGTCCGGAGAAGAATGTTTGACCCTCCTGAAGTCGTTTGAACCGGATATTCTGGTATTGGATCTCGTCATGCCGAATCTGTCTGGTTTGGACGTGCTCGAGCGTGTCAAGCAGACCGTGCCCAACTTGCTCGTCATTCTGTTGACCGCCAGAGGGACGGTGAAGGATGCGGTGGAAGCGACGAGGCTCGGTGCGTTCGACTTTGTCGCCAAATCCATCGACATGGAAGACCTTCAATACTCGCTGAGACGCGCCGTGGAGTTCTTGACGCTCCAGCGCCAAGTTCGCTTGCAAACCGGACAGGACACCGACCGTTATGCTCTCGGTCGCGTCATTGCGGAGAGCCCCGTCACCCAAGCGTTCCTCGCACAGGTCCGTGAGCTGGCAAAAAACGACCGTGTCACGGTGCTGTTGCAGGGCGAAACCGGAACGGGGAAACAATACACCGGCCGCGTCATCCACTTTAACGGTGCGCGGGCCGACAAGCCCTGCATCGAAGTCGATTGTCCGTCGATCCCTCGTGAATTGTTTGAAAGCGAACTCTTCGGGCACGAAAAGGGTTCGTTCACCGGCGCTGCAGGGAGAAAGACCGGCTTGATCGAGATGGCGGACGGAGGGGCCGTGCTGTTCGACGAGATCGGGGATCTCCCGTTGGCGCTGCAGGCTAAACTCCTCCGGGTCATCGAAGAACGGACGTTGCGCCGTGTCGGGGGATCAGCCACAATCCCCGTGGATGTTCGGTTCATGGCCGCGACGAATCGCAATTTAAAAGACGCAGTGGCCAAAGGTGAGTTTCGAGAAGATCTCTATTTTCGGTTGAACGTTGTTTCCCTGACCGTACCTCCCTTGCGAGAGCGGCACGAAGACATCCTTCCGCTGGCCAAACTTTTTCTCACCCGGTCGGCGCTTTCGCTCGGGAAGCCGGCACGTTTCTTAGGTGAAAGCGCTCAGGCGCTCCTACACCAATACCACTTTCCGGGTAACGTGCGTGAACTGAGCAATCTCATGGAGCGCGCGGTACTCTTCTGCCCGGGAGATACGCTTGAATCGGGGCATTTTCCGTCGGATGTGCAAGACCGTCCTTTACGATCTGTTGGTGATCCCTCCCATCTCCCACCCACTTCTCCAGACCGAAGAAACGCTTCTCAGATCCACATGTCATTTCGGCTTGGCGAATCCTTGGCTGATCTTGAGGACCGCATCATCAACGAAGTCTTGAAACACTCCGATGGAAACAAATCCCTTGCGGCTAAACATCTCGGTATTACGCGCTGGATGCTCGACCGTCGGCGCAAGCCCAAACCGTAACTTGAGCACCGGCGCACCTCTGCACGAGGTCCTGTGCGCCGACACACGCTCCGGCACTGCCTTCCCACTGTAGCTAGCACATCATCTGTCCGCTTTTTGTAGCACATGATCTGTCCGGTTTA
>JBBILH010000114.1:0-8538 GCA_037445005.1 Nitrospira sp. | reverse complement strand
ACAAAGTTCGGATGGGTGATTCTGGCGTACGGCGCAAGTTATGTGGCGCCGACGATTCTGTACAAGGTGAAATTTGAACAGGCGTCGATGAGCGTGTTGGCCAATTGGGGATACGCGGCGAGCTTCGCCGTTGGAGCGCCGCTGCTCTTTACGCTGCCGCTGTTCATGTTCACGAAGCAACTGTTTCACGCGAAATCTCGCGCGCTGGAGGTTTTGCAGGAACGGTCGATGGAGCGCGCAAAGGCTTTCGAGGATAAATGGTTGAAGGCCTGCAGCAGCGGTCGGTATGACGTGATGAGCGGAAGCGAACTGAGCGGTCTTCATGCTTTGAATCAAGTCTACGATCATGTGCACAAGATGCGAGTCGTTCCCTTCGACCTACGATCGTTCGGAGAGCTTGTAGGATCGGCGCTCGGTCCTTTGATTCCGCTCCTGCCCTATGTTGTCGACTTGCCCGAACCATGGATGAAGGCGATCGAAGAAGGCAAGAAGCTCTTCAAGTGACATGTTCGAGGTCATCCTCTACCAGCCGGAAATCCCGCCCAATACCGGTAATATCATCAGGCTCTGCGCCAACACCGGCGTGCGCCTTCATTTGGTCAAGCCTCTTGGATTCGAGTTGGAAGATCGGCAACTGCGACGGGCCGGGTTGGATTATCATGAATTCACGGCGGTCCGGGTGCATGAGGACTGGCAGGCCTGCGCAGACTATTTCGGCGATCGAGTGATGTATGCGGTTTCGACCAAGGGGACGCAGCACTACGATGCCAATCGATACAACTCAGGCGATATATTCCTCTTTGGACCGGAGACGAGAGGTTTGCCCCTGCCCCTCTTGGAATCGTTCCCCAGGGAGCGACGAATCAGGCTGCCGATGTTGCCGGAGAGCCGCAGTCTCAATCTGTCTAACGCGGTGGCGGTAATCGTCTACGAGGCCTGGCGCCAGATCAGGTTTACCGGGGGCGGCTGGTGACCGGGGCAGATCATAAGTCCCCCTCGATCAAGCACCGACCGAACCCTTGCTGCTCCGCAAAATAGTAAGAGTAATGCAGGGCAGCCAAGTTGGCGATTCTTTCCTCCGCTTCGTCGCGGCTGTCCGCATAGATGATGTGCAGTCCGTAGCGCGCCGTCATCGCGTCCAAGAAATCCAACAAGCCGTTCTTGTGGTACTGGTTGAGCCGGCCGCCGCCCTTCTTGTGTTGAAGGATGCCTTCAATGAGGAGGAAGCGGGCCGGATAGGCGAGCATTCGCTCCAACTCGATGAGAAACGCGGCGCGGTTTTCGTGCAGGTTCGAAAAGATCGTGGACAACCCTTCAACACTCAAAGCCTTGATCGCCATGATCTCCGGTGTTTCCGCGATCGCATAATTACCGACGGCCAGCGTTTCTTTCATGGTGCCGGCGATTCTGGTGAATCCCGTGAAGTCGTAGGGATGGGGTTCGCGGGGATCAACAAACATATGGACGGCGGGTACCATTACCGTTCCCTGTCCCTGTTTGGTCAACATGATGGGCGATTGCGGGCCTCGGCGGTCGCGGGATTGAGGGGGCGTTTGCCGCCGCGGCGGCGACGCGTACGATGATGGGGACGGCGATGACCATGGAGGGGAGGGCGCTTTTGCGGTCGGCGCGGTCTTTACGGTTGCATCATAACGCGCCCGGGCTGCGGGATCGCCGAGGATTTCATAGGCTTGATTGATCAGTTTGGTCTTGGCCTCGGCCTTTTGCTGAAGCGCGGGAGCATGGCTGAACCGATCCGGATGCCAGACTTGCAGCTGCTCCCGCCAAGCCATTTTGATTTCAGCCTCTGTGGCGGTCGAAGAAAGTTCGAGCAACACGTAGTAATTGGTGGTCGGTTGGTTCGACATTGTTTGCGGCTATTGGACCAAACGGCCGGCCTGTCCTGTCAAGTTGGGAGGTGATATTTCCTCAGTTTGGCCAGGAGCGTTTTGTAGTCGATCTTCAAGGCTTTCGCCGTTTGTGTTTTGTTTCCTTGGAAATGCGCGAGCACGAGCTCGATATGCAGTCGCTCGGCCTCCTCCAATGAAATGCTCGACGGGTCCGTCGGGCGGAGGTCCTGTGCTCTAGCCGCGGCGAAAAGCGTTCGCCGCACCTCCTCTCCACTGATCGGGGCCGCGCTCGTGCCCATCATCACAAGGCGCTCGATGACGTTGCGGAGTTCACGAATGTTGCCGGGCCAGCCGTGAGACTGCAACTGGGCTACGGCGTCCTCCGACAGCGTACGGGGAGATGAGCTGCCGCCTCTTGCGGCGCGCAAAAGATGTCGGGCGAGGGCAGGGATGTCCTCTTTTCGTTCGCGCAACGGCGGGACGCGCAGAGTGACGGCGTTGATGCGGTAGAGCAGATCTTCTCGGAACCGTCCGTGACCGACGAGCGTCGGTATGTCTTGATTGGTGGCTCCCACCATGCGCACGTCGGCCTCCAAGGTTCTTGTGCTGCCGACCGGGCGATACTCGCCTCTATCGAGGAATCGCAGGAGGCTGACTTGCATGGGAGCCGGCATCTCGCCGAGTTCGTCGAGAAAGAGCGTGCCGCCTTCCGCAGCCGCGACGAGACCGATCTTCGATCCGACGGCGCCTGTAAAGGCGCCTTTTTCATGGCCGAACAATTCGCTTTCCAGCAACTCGCGGCTGACTGCCCCGCAGTTCACCGCGAGGAACGGTCCGCCGGCCCGCCCGCTCCGTTCGTGAAGCAGGCGAGCGACGATTTCTTTGCCCGACCCTGTTTCCCCTTGGATCAGTACCGGTGCTTGTGATGGGGCGGCGAGGTCGATTTGAGTTGTCAGGCGCCGCCATGCATCGCTGACTCCCTCGACGATGGCGTCCCGGGTATATCCGCCCCGTTTGGCGGCCAGGTTCTCCCGCCGCAGGGCACGAACAGATCGTAGCTTGCTGAGCGCTGCCGTGACGGCGGTGCCGTCGAACGGGGTGTCTTTAACGAGGAAATCCCAGGCCCCCTGTTTGATGGCATCGACCGCGTCCTTGACGTCGCCATGGCCGGTCAGCAGAATCACATCTATGTCGGGCCGGTTCTCCTTGATCCACTTCTGTACGGCTCGTCCATCGAGGCCGGGCATACGAAGGTCCGTAATGACGCAGTCAATCGGTTTCGTCTGAAGCATCTCAATGCCGGATCGGCCGTTCTTTGCGGTTGTCACGGCGCAGCCTTCATGGAGCAGGGCTTGCTCCAACGCCAGTCGGACATATTCTTCGTCGTCGATCACCAGCACGTGAATCATGGAGCTTGCTCGGGAAAGGCAAGGTGAAATGCGCTACCCCCGCCCGGTGTCGATTCGGCCCAGATACGTCCGCCGTGCTTGTCCATGACCAGTTTGACGATTGCCAAACCGACCCCGGTGCCTTCGTATTCCTGAGGCGCATGGAGCCGTTCGAAGAGGCCGAAGATTTTGTCTCGAAACGCCGGGTCGAAACCTATGCCGTTGTCGTGGACGGTCAGGATCCGTTCCTTATCGGTCCGGCGACCCACGATACGGACAATCGGATGAGCCTGCTGCCGGGTGAACTTGATTGCGTTATCAAACAGGTTCGTCAGGGCCTGATGAACGCTCACCGGCTCTCCAAAGAGTTCTTCAAACGACAAATCGATTTGAATATCCGGCTTCTTCCCGTCTTGCATATGATCAATGCGGTCGCGAACCAAGTTGCGCACCATTTCGCCCAGGTTGAACTGCTGTCTCGGCAATTCCTGTTGCTCCAGCCGGGAATACTTCAACAGGGCGTCGATCATGCGGGTCAAGCGCAATGCGGACTGACGGATGACGTCGATGTAATGCGTGGTTTGGGCGTCCCCCGAGTCGGCGAACTGCTTCTCCAGCAGCGAGGAGAACCCTTCGATTTCACGCAAGGGGCCTTTGAGATCGTGGGCGATTGAATAGGTAAATGCCTCGAGTTCTCTCGTCTTTCGCACGAGGGCCGTGCTGTGGTCGCGTAAACTGGTCAACATGGTCGTCAGTGAGGCGGACAACGCTCCGACCTCGTCGTGACTCGGCCAGGGATCGAACTGGGCGGTCAGATCATGGGCGGCAACTCTGGTCGCCGTCGAGGCGAGTTGCCGAAGCGGGGCCGCTACCTCCCGCCGCATGAGGGCAAAGATCATGACGATCAACGCGCTGAGCAGGCACACGAGAATCAAGACGATTTTTCCCGCCTGGTTCACCAAGCGATCGCCCTCCAGTTTCATTTCGACGTCGATCAGGCGATGGATTTCCACCAATGTGATGACGGCCGATTCGATCCGGTCCGCAGTCTGCTCATAAGAAGATTCCAAGGCGGGCGAGAGCGGGTCGTAAACGAGAGCCGCCTGAAGCTGCCCTCGCTCATGTGCAAGAGCCGAAAGACCATCGGCGATAACGGCCATCGCCCCGTCTTCTTGATCGGCGAGATCTACGCGGCCGTGTTGAGTGAGCATGTCGAACAGCACAGGGTGCGTGCGCGCGGCGAGGTGCTGTCGATAGGTGCCCAGGGCTTGGGACGTCTGGTATTCCAGCGTGGAGAGCGTGTCGAGAATAGAAGAAGCGTCGACGCCCGGGCGATGTTCCAGGAGACGGTGCACATGGGTTCGCATGTGCCCCACGTGCCTGAGAATTTCAGACGCCGTGACCACGCCGGGAACGGTAATGCGCTGGTGGCGATCGACGTAGCTGTTGACGCGCGACAGGTAGAACAAGAGGCCGGATAAGCTTCCGGCCAAGAGCATGAGAATGAGGCTGAAGGAGAGAACGAGCTTCTGCCCGATACTAAGGCGACTGATCCACCCGCCTGGCATGCGCGTAGCCTAGCATAGCGGGAATGAACACTCCAGCCGCGCGAGCATTGTCGCTACCGCATGATGACTTGCTTGCCTTTGTTCCAGTACCACTGAAAAGCGAAATTCGGATAGATCGCATCTCTGGCGTTCTGTCCTGCCACCGTAAACAGGACGCCGGCGGCACCGACAAGGCTATCCGTGAATTTAAACTGGACGGCCGGTTCGACGCCGACCACCGTTGAACCGTTCAACTGGCCGCGGTTGATCGAGTGACCGTCGGCGCGCCAGGTCGTCGAATGGACGGTGATGAACTCCAGGTTGTAAGCCAGCCCTTTCTTATCGTCGAGGAAATGCTCGAAGACGAACCGGGTATTGATGACGTCGCCCACGTATGTGGTTCGACCCGCATCGCTGCCAGGGGCGGAATAGGTGTAGAACACGCCGCCGCTGAATCGGTAGGGCTTCAGATTTTTGCGAACCGTTATGCCTTCCGTGAAACCCAACTCTCCGAATCGTGTCGCGGGGAGCCGTCCCAAGGGCGCGAAACCACCTGGTGGTCGTTCGGTGCCTGTCCATCGGCTCGTCGGTAGAACGATCTGTTGGTAGAGGGTAACCGAAGGTCGCGCGCTGTCGGGGTCCTGCACGACCGGACGGTATTTCATGACCAGGGAGGTGTCCCCCATGCCGGTATCCGTGGTCCAGGGACCGCCTTTGCCTGCATTGAACGAAGCGGTGTCTTTGGACCAGAACGAGTTGACGGATGAGGCAAGTCCAAATTCTACATGGTTCGTCAGACCGTAGGTCACCGTCATCAGTGGAGAAACTGAATAGGTATGGGTCCGGTCGCCCTTGGCCTCGGTAGGAAGCGAAAGGGTGTTGCCGTAACTTTTCTCTGAGATGGAGGAGAACACGAACGGCCGTACGGACAGTTGCCCTTGGGGGTGAATATCGACCGACTGGATGAGAAGCGGTCCTTCGGAAAACGGGTTCCAACTCTGACGGTACTTCTTGATCTCTTCGTCAGCAGGTACCCAATCAAATGCGAAGACGTTCGGTAAAGAAAAAGAAACGATGAACAGAGTCGTAAGAAAAACCGCGAAGAGTGTCGGTTGCTTTGCGTCAGTCATATCAATTCCTACAATTCCGGTGTAGTTTCATGAAATATGTATAAAGTAACTGAACAAACATAGTCAACAACTATTTTTCATTCTTTTCGCGTGTATTACACACTCTAATATCTATAGCTCAGCGTTTCCATTATATTTGACATATAGCAATAATACATGCTACCTGTTCCTGCCATGAGTGAGAAACATCACGCCGAACCAGCAGGCAACTTTCGCAACCGCCTCAAAGAAACTCGCATCCAAAGAAACCTTTCTCAAGGTAGCCTCGCGCAACGTGCCGGTATCACGCGGCAGGCCGTATCCTCCATCGAATCCAATCTATACCTCCCCACGACAGCGGTTGCGCTCCGTCTTGCATCCGTTTTGTCGTGTGCCGTCGAAGACCTCTTCAGCCTCGCGGACTCCGCTGATGTCATCGATGGGACCTTCGTCGGTGGTGCGCCGCCACATGACCTGAATACCCGTTCTCTCCGAGTGAAAGTGGCGATGATCGGATCCAAGGCGATCGTGCAGCCGGTCACCGGTCTAGGAGACGTGCTGTCCTACACAGTGCCGGCCGACGGCTACGTCGTTGAACGAATGGCGGGCCGGAGCGGACAACAGGTACGCGTGAAGCTTTCACGAGATCGGCAGGCCATCGCGCAGGAGATTTCGGTCGCCGGGTGCGATCCGGCGATCTTCCTTGCCGGGGAACACCTGCGAAGACACAAGGACCAGACGACCGTCGTCGGGTGGACAATGGGCAGCATGGCTGCGCTGCGCGCACTTCAACATGGCGAAGTGCACGTGGCGGGATTGCATCTGCTCGATCCGGTGACGGGCGAATCGAATCTGCCGTTCTTACGTCGGACGCTCAAAGGAACCGGGTATGAGGTCGTGACCTTCGCGACCTGGGAAGAGGGCTTTCTCGTCCGTTCGGGAAATCCGAAATCCATTCGCTCTGCAGCCGACCTTGCCGATCCATCCGTGACGCTCGTCAATCGGGAAGAAGGAGCCGGTGCCAGGCTCTTGCTCGATCAGCGTCTCCGCGCCGCCGGGATCAACGCGGTCGACGTCCGCGGCTATGATCGGGTAGTGCGATCACACTTCGACGTCGCTCGCGCAATCGCGGAGCGTCAGGCCGATGTCGGCGTCGGAATTTTGTCGGCAGCGCAATTGTTCGGACTCGACTTCGTTCCCTTGCAGGCTGCCCGATACGATCTTGTTGTACCCAAGGCCTACCTGAAGTCGCATCCCACGCTGGCGAATCTTTTCGACACGATGACCACTCAGCCCTTTCGTACGGAGATTGAATCGCTGGGCGGATACGACACGCGAGAGACGGGGAAAAGTCACGATCTTCGTAAGGCATAAGGAGGCAAGAGTGAGGGAAGTCATTCACGCGTGTAGCATTCGACGGACAAAGGGCTTCAGACAGAGGCAAGGAACGCTCAGGATGCGGATGGCCGCGCTCTGCCTTTTGTTCATTCTGGCCTTTCATGCCTTCTCTCTCACGCCTCATGCGTGGGCTGCGGAATCGCTCGTCATTGCCGTTTCACCGAGTGTGCAGACCCCCGTTGCGGAAGTAAGTCGACGATTCGAGGCGATGCATCCGAACGTGCGTGTGCAACTCTATGTCGATTCAGGCCTCGATCTCCGCCGAACGATCGCGGGCATGGAAAATAGTTCGCAAGGTCAATACTTCATCGGCTCCGGTCCCATCCATCTTGTGGCGCCAGGCGGGGACGAGTTGATTGCCCGCTTGGAGCAAAAATATTACGTCCTACCTGGAACCACTCGCGCGTATGCCGAAGTGCCGTTGGTCATGATCGTGCCAGAAGCGCTTGTCGACGCTCCTACTTCCTTCCAGGCGCTGGCAGAACAACAGCAGCTTCGCCTGGCGATCGGAGATCCGGAATTGACGACTCTCGGCCAACGGACCACGGACCTGCTCATCGCAGTTGGAGTTTGGAGCAGGGTCCAAGACCGGCTGGACAAGGCGGCGGATACCCGTTCGGTCTTCGATCACGTCTTAAACGGCCAGGCCGATGTCGGAATTGTGTTCGGTCCAGATGCAGTCCAAGAAAGCCAGCGGGTCCGTACTGTGGCCGTCTCCGAGCGCCATGTTGTCCGACCGCTCGTCCATTCGATGGCCATGGAACGATACTGTCCGAATCGACGACTCTGCATGGAGTTTCTCGATTTTGTCCAGTCGCCTGATGCGCAAGCCGCCCTCAGACGTCTCGGCTATGTTTCTCCCAAACACAGTAATCAATAAGTGCGATTCTGAAAGACATCGACTTACACGGAGGATGTTTGATGAACGGGCATGAACAATCGATAGCCGGGCGAATGTACCGTGGCCTGTCACTTTTCATGCTGTTGCTCGGCCTGCTCTGGAGCGAGGGGTGTGCACGGCTCCCGTACACGACGCAGGTGGTTCATGAAGATCGACGCGTGGCGGTGTTCCTGCAACGCGAGCCGCATGCGGCGTCATACAGCCACCCTGTGCAGATCGGAACTCGCGAACTTTCCGCCGTTCTCGCCGGTTTTTCATTCCGTGAGAAGCAGAGGCTGCCGCTCAGATGGTTCGCCGAGGAAGTCCCGCCGAAGCAGATGTTCCGATCCGACGAGATTCAAGCGG
>JBBILH010000113.1:0-8715 GCA_037445005.1 Nitrospira sp. | reverse complement strand
TTCTTTTTTCAACCGTTTCAGCAAGCCTACGACTTGGCTCTCGGTCGCCTGTTCCGGCACCACCAGGCTGACCGCGTTCATCTCGGGAACGGTGGCTTGAACTTTAAAAATGACGGGGGCGGATTCAGGGTCCTCGATCACCGGCCCGGCCGGCCCCTCCGTTCCGGCAGCCTGTTTGTTCTTGGAACTCGGGACGATGAGGGCGACGAAGAGCCAAAGGCCCAACAAGATGCCGAACACCACGATGAGGGGGTGGATACCGGCGCGCTTACCGTCTTGATAGTCTTCGCTCACGTTCGCTCCACGTCCGCCGGCGGTTGCTTGGCTTTCGCTTCATCCCACAATCGATTCATCTCGTCGAGCGACAGGTCGCCGACGGCTCGGCCGGTCCTCGCCGCCGTTTCTTCAATGAACCGAAACCGACCGATGAAGCGGTCGATCGCGCGACGCAAGGCGTCTTCCGGATTTACTTTCACGAAGCGGGACAGATTGACGAGGGAGAATAGCACGTCGCCGAACTCCGAGGCGATCTCTTCCTGTCTCGACGGGTCCCGCCCTTCAGAGGGCGGCAGTCTCAGCGCCGAGCGCAGTTCCTTGATCTCTTCTTCAACCTTGTTGAGCACCTGATCGAAGCCGGTCTGGTCATGACTCCAATCGAAACCCACGCGCGAGGCACGCGCCTGAATCTGATAGGCCCGCAGCAGCGCCGGGAGGGTGTTCGGCACTCCGTCGAGCGTCGAATCCGGCCTGCCGGCCGCCTGCCGCTCGGCCTTCTTAATGTTTTCCCACCGGGCTACGACCTGCTCGGCGTTGGCCGGTTTCGGATCATCCGATCCGTTGGGAAAGACGTGAGGATGGCGACGGATCAACTTGTCGGCCAACTGGGTCATCACATCTTCAAGCGTAAAGGTACCGGCTTCTGCGGCGATCTGGCTGTGGAAGAGAACCTGGAGCAGCACATCCCCAAGTTCCTCGGGGAGTTTGGTCCGGTCGCGCTGGTCGATCGCCTCCAGCACTTCGTACGTCTCTTCCAGGAGATAAGGCTTGAGGGATTCATGGGTCTGTTTACGGTCCCAAGGGCATCCGTTCGGCGCGCGGAGCGCGGCCATCAATTCGACCAGTTTTTGAAAATTCACCGACATGACCCCCTCGGAACAAAGTGTGCGGGCGCTCATTATACCCGGTTCCGGTCGCGCCGCAATCGGCGTCCACGGCTTGCGACACCTCGGAGGCTATGGTAGGCTTCCGGCCGCAACTGGAGCGGGAGAACGCGATGGCGACGGAAAAAGATGAAGGGTTCGTCGTGCGTGACCGACGCGGGGGAACAGGCTCTGACAAGCCCCCGGCGCCCGTCTCTCCGGCCCCTGTTGAAGAGCCTCGTCAGGCATCGCCATCGGACCAGGCACAGGGTTCAGCAATGCCTGTGACCTTCTCCTCCTTCGTCATTTCGCTCGGCAGTTCCTCCCTTATGCTCATGGGGGAACAACTGGACCCCCAGCAGCCCGCCATGCCGGTCAATCTGCCGCAGGCCAAAGAAATCATCGATCTCTTGTCGGTCCTGGAGGGGAAGACGAAAGGCAATCTCACACCCGAAGAGCAGACGGTGTTGCGGGACATGCTCTACGCGCTGCGCATGAAATACGTGAGCCTGACCTCCGCGAAGTAATCCCGCCGCGCCGGTGCGGGCGCGTCCGGCCACCTTTTGAGCCTCGCGCCTGTTTCCGTTATAGTGAAGCGTTCTTTCCTTTTGAGGCTACGGTTCCATGCGAAGGGATGCCGGCATTGACTGAGTGGCGCAAGAGTCCCGGGCTGGCGGGATGGAACGGACCGGATCGCATGGGCTCGACCGGTCGGGATGAGTCTTCTGCCGACCCGCCTGAGTCCGCGCCGGAGCCGGAGAGGCGAAAGCGCCATTTTCGCCCCGTGTGGATCGTCCTGCTCCTCCTGGTTTGCTGCCTGTCGCTCACCTTCTATTACACTCAAGTGGTCGTCCCGGGAGCGGAGGACAGCGACTCCTTCATTCCCACGACCAGTTATGCCCTGGTGCTGCTGCTGATCAATCTTGATTTGATCGGGGTGGTCGTCCTCCTCCTGCTGCTATCGCGAAACCTCATCAAGGCCTATTTCGAACGACGACATCGCTTGATCGGATCGGGGTTCCGAACCAAGCTCGTCGCCGCGTTCATCGGATTCTCGTTGATCCCGACCGTTTTGCTCGCGATGGTGGCCAGCGGGTTGGTGAACAAAGCCGTCGACGTGTGGTTCAGTGATCAGATCGACCGGGTCATGCGCGATTCCTATGAAGTCGCCAGGATGCAGCATGCCGGACATATCACGCTTGCGGTAAACAGCGCCCGAGCCATCAGCCACGAAATTTTCCGGGAAGATCTGCTGTTGTCGGAGCAGCGGGATCTGCTCGCGTCGGCCATGAGCCGGAAGCGGATAGAGTTCGGCGTGGCGGGGATCGAAGTCTATTCGGCGAAAATGGAGACGCTCACCAAGTCCCTTGATCCGGAGATTCCCCCCGGCGTGCTGGATTTGCCGATCGGCCAACTGATTCTCCAAGCCATCAACAGCAAGCAGGAGGCCAACACGGTGCAGGAGGCGCAGACCGGCCGACTGGTGCGCGCGGCGGCGCCGGTGGCGTTGAGCGGGCGGGGCGGAGAGGTCGGCGGTGTCGTCGTCGTCGACGCCTATGTGCCGGAATCTCTCCTGGCCAAGATGGATGGGATCGGCCGCCAATACGAAGAGTACAAGCAGATCAAGGCCATGAAGAATCCCATCAAGGCGGGCGCCTATCTCTTCGTGGCGGTCATTACGATTCTGATTCTGTTCGGGGCGACCTGGTTCGGATTTTACGTGGCGCGGAGCATCACCGTCCCGATCCAGCAGTTGGCGGAGGCGACCGAGTCGATCGCGCAGGGCGATCTGTCCGTGCGCATCGACGCCAAAGCGACGGACGAAATCGGGACGCTGATCGAATCGTTCAACCGGATGACCGGAGACCTCCAGAACAGCAAGACGGCCATCGAAGCCGCCAACGTGTCGCTGCGACAGAACAATCTCGAACTGGACCGCCGCCGGGCCTACATTGAAACCGTTGTCGAGACGATTGCGGCCGGACTCGTCTCGATCGACCGGCAGGGCGTGATCACCAATTTCAATCCGTCGGGAGAGCGGATTCTCGGCCTCTGGGCCGACCGGGTCCGCGGCCGGCAGGCGAACGACGTCTTTAAGGAGTACAATCTGACGCTCTTTCAAACGCTGTATGACCGGATGCTCCAGGATCAGCGCGACGATCTGACCCTGGACGGGACGGTTGAAGTGGAGGGGAAGTTCCTGACGATCGCCCTTCACGGTTCGCGCATGAAAGACGAGAAGGATCAGGATCTCGGCGTGGTCCTCGTGTTCGAAGATCTGACCGAGCTCCTCAAGGCCCAGAAAGTCGCGGCCTGGCAGGAGGTCGCGCGGCGCGTGGCGCATGAAATCAAGAATCCGCTGACGCCGATCCAGTTGTCGGCGCAGCGCATGCGGAAGAAGTTCTCCGAAAACGCGCCCGACTTCGCGCGGGTGTTCGACGATTCGACCAACGTGATCATCAACGAGGTGACCAGCCTCAAGCACATGGTGGACGAATTCTCCAAGTTCGCCCGGCTGCCCGCGCCGCAGCTTACCCAGCAATCGCTGCACGACGTGATCAACGAAGTCGTCACGCTCTATCGGGGGGCGCACAAGGAAATCGATCTGATCGTGAACCTGGACGAAGATCTCCCGACCCTCAAATTCGATTGGGAACAGATCAAGCGGGTGCTGGTCAATCTGCTCGACAACGCGATCCAGGCGATGAACCAGAAGGGGCGGGTTTGGCTCACCACGCAGTACGATACGAAACGCAAGCGGGCGGTCGTCACGATCGCCGACGAGGGGACCGGGATCGCGCCGGAGGATCAGGAAAAGCTGTTCGTGCCGTATTTTACGAGGAAGAAAACCGGGACCGGCCTCGGACTGGCCATCGTGCGTCGAATCATCACGGATCACGAAGGGCAGATCCAGGCGGGCAACAACCAACCGAAAGGCGCGGTGTTTACGTTTGAGCTGCCGGCGTGAAATCGGCCGACAGGCTGACGCGAAATATCTGAGAAGCCGACAGGGGCGCCGTATCTTGTCGGTCTGTCACGTGCTCGCCTGTCAGCGCTCAACCGAAGGGGGATTATGTCGGCGTCAATTTTGATCGTGGACGACGAAGAAGCGATTCTTTCATCGCTGAGCAGCATTCTGCAGGACGAGGGATATGAAGTGACGACCGCGAAAAGCGGGATGGAGGCCTTGCGGATTTTTACGACCGATCCGCCTGATTTGGCCATTCTGGATATCTGGATGCCCGAAATGGACGGGCTGGAAACCCTGAAGCGGATTCGAGAGCTGGTGCCGACGGCCCAGGTCATGATGATGTCCGGTCACGGCTCCATCGAGACCGCCGTGAAGGCCATCAAGCTCGGCGCCTACGACTACATTGAGAAGCCGCTCTCGCTCGAGAACGTCACTTTGCGCGTCAAGCACGCGCTTGAACAATACCGGCTGGAGGAAGAAAACCGTTCGCTTCGTACCAAGGTGCAAAAGAAGTTCGAGCTGGTGGGAGAGTCTCCCGCGATGCTGCAGTTACGCCGGCTCATCCAAACGGCCGGTCCGACCAACAGCCGTGTCTTGATCGGGGGCGAGAACGGAACCGGCAAAGAACTCGTCGCCCGGGCGATCCATCTTGGGAGCCCCAGAGCGGATCGACCGTTCGTGGCGGTCAATTGCGCCGCGATTCCCGAGACCTTGATCGAGAGCGAACTGTTCGGGCACGAAAAGGGTTCCTTCAGCGGGGCGACGTCCATGAAACGCGGCCAGTTCGAACAGGCCGACGGCGGGACCCTCTTCCTCGACGAAATCGGCGACATGAGTTTGAGCACGCAGGCCAAGGTTCTCCGCGCCTTGCAGGAACAACAGTTCACGCGTGTCGGCGGCACGAAACTCATGAAGGTGGACGTCCGCGTCCTGGCCGCGTCGAACAAAGATCTTCTGAAAGAAATCGCAAAAGGCGCGTTCCGCGAGGATCTGTACTACCGCCTGAACGTGGTTCCCGTGGTCGTGCCGCCGTTGCGCGATCGGCGGGAGGACATTCCCTTGCTGATTCGGCACTTCGTGAAGCTCCATGCGGAGGAGCAAGGGTTGCGGATCAAGGAAATCACGCCGGAAGCGATGCATGTCTTTCAGCAATACGATTGGCCTGGGAACATTCGCGAACTGCGGAACCTAATCGAGCGGTTGATGATCATGGCGCCGGGCCCCGTCATCGATACGGCCCAAGCGAACATGTCCCTCCAAGTGCGGCCGTCCGCCGGAGGCCCTGCTTCGGCAGCAGCCGGCGCCGCGCCCGCGCCGAATCCGCTGTTTACCCAGCCGTTCGATTCCTTGAGAGATGCGCGCAACGCCTTCGAGAAGGAATATATTGCCCGCAAGCTCCGCGAGCACCATTGGAACATTTCCAGAACCGCCGAGGACTTGAAGATCGAACGGAGCCACCTGCACCGGAAGATCAAGCTGCTGGATGTCGAAATGCGTCCGGAAGGGTAGCGCCCGCGGGCACTCTCGCTCCCAAGCCTCTCAAAGCGACCCTTTCGGGCGTTGCCAAGCGGAAGCCTTCTGGAATTCTCTCGGCCGCGACAGGATCGCGGTGCCTCGGTCAGTTCCAGCCTTCCTTCTTGGCAACACCTCGAAGGGGCCCCGCTTTTCCGGCACGGTCGCGTGAGACCGGCGGGCTTGTACGCTAAAGAGCAGGTAATGCAAGTGATGTCACCGCGTTGACCAATCCGGCGCCCCTTCGTTAAGATGCCTCTCCTCAACCTTAACCTAAGCCTCAGCCTTTCCTGATTTCCAATGACGACCTATCGCGAAGCAGGTGTCGATATCGATGCGGGAGACGAATTCGTCGACCGTATTAAGCCGCTGGTCCGTTCCACGTTTCGTCCCGAAGTGCTCACTGACCTCGGCGGGTTCGGCGGCCTGTTCAATCTCCAAGCGAAGAAGTACCAGGATCCCGTGTTGGTCTCCGGCACCGACGGAGTCGGGACGAAGCTGAAAATAGCCTTCATGATGGACAAACACGACACGGTCGGAGTCGATCTTGTCGCCATGTGCGTGAACGACATTGCAGTGAGCGGTGCCGAACCGTTATTCTTCTTGGATTATTTCGCTACGGGAAAACTGGCCGTGCCGAAAGCGCGGGAGGTGGTGGCGGGCATCGCCGAGGGCTGTCGCCAGGCCGGTTGCGCCTTGATCGGCGGTGAGACGGCGGAGATGCCGTCGATGTACGCGGACGGGGAGTATGACCTGGCCGGGTTCGCGGTCGGGGTCGTCGACAAACCCAAGATCATCGACGGCAAGGCGATCACGCCCGGCGACGCCGTCATCGGGCTGGCTTCCACGGGGTTGCACAGCAACGGGTTCTCTCTCGCTCGGCGGGTGTTCTTCGACAAGGCGAAGCTGACGGTCGGCAGCAAGCTCTCCGACTTGGATCGGCCGCTCGGGGAGACGCTTTTGACTCCGACACGTATCTATGCCAAGCAGATTCTGGCGCTGATTAAGGATCAACCGATCAAAGGCATCGCGCACATTACAGGCGGCGGCATTACCGAGAATCTTCCGCGCGTGTTTCCGGCCGGTGTGAGAGCGAAAATCTCCCGCAAGGGGTGGGCGATACCTCCGGTGTTCGAGGCGTTGAGCCGGCTCGGACAGGTCGATCGTGAAGAGATGTATCGTGTCTTCAACATGGGCATCGGCCTGATTCTTGTCGTGCCGGAGGCGGCTGTCTCCTCGGTGCTGGCCAAGGCGGCGTCATTGGGCGACCGAGGCTGGGTGATCGGAGAGATCGTGGCGGGGCGGGATCCTGAGGTCGAGTATGTCGACTAGCCGGACGACTCCGCTTCGCGTGGCCGTCCTGGCGTCCGGCCGCGGGTCCAACTTGCAGGCGGTCATCGACGCCATCGAAGCCGGGGAGGTTCCGGCGAGGATCGTCGCCGTCATCAGTAACAAGAAAGACGCGGCGGCGCTGGAACGGGCGCGCAAGCACAAGCTTACGGACATCTTCGTCGATCCCAAGCCATACGCCGGACGGCCGGACAGCCGGGAAGCCTATGACCGCGAGTTGTTGCAAATTCTCAATCAGCACGATGTGGAGTTGGTGCTGCTGGCCGGCTACATGAAAATCGTCACCAAGGTGTTGGTCGACGCGTTTGCCGGCCGGATGATGAACATCCATCCGTCGCTCTTGCCGTCGTTCCCCGGTCTGGACGTGCAGAAAAAAGCGATCGACTGGGGCTGCAAGTTGGCCGGATGCACGGTGCATTTTGTCACGGAAGGCGTGGATGAAGGGCCGATTATCTTGCAGGCGGCGGTCCCGATTTTAGATCACGACACGCCGGACACCTTGGCGGCGCGTATCCTCGAACAGGAACACAAGGTCTATCCCAAGGCCGTGCGGCTTTTCGCGCAAGGCCGCCTGCGCGTCGAAGGCCGGCGGGTGCTCATTGAGCAGGGGAGGCCGGTTGGCGAGGCGATCATCAGCCCTGCTTAGCCGACGCAACTCACGTCGCCTTCCATCGTCTTCCCTCGCAATGTCGTTGTAGTCCGGGTATGGCTTCCATTTCATGTTAGGTCTTCAATCCACAGGAGGTATGACCCGTAACGAGATCGTGTCAGGATCTCCGCACACTTTCGATCCGCCGTCACAAACCGAGCCTCAACGGTGATCGCCAAGGACAAATAGAGCAATCATACAACGCGGCTTGCGTGTCGGCGGCGAGATCGAAGGCTGAGAGAAGAAGTGAGTCGTCGGCGTGCCGGAATAACGGAACATTGTGCGGCTCGTCAAGAGCGTAGGTGGCTTCTGCCCTCGTCAACTCCCCGCGCCGCATCTTCTTGCACAGCGCATTGGCGAATTCCAATGTAAAGAAGGTCGGGACGTGCAACGCATGCGTTTCGTCGCGAAGCCGGATGGCCGCATCGCTATGGACTTCCGGGATACACCACTTGACCGCGACACTTGCGTCCACGACGTAATGGCTCACCGGTCGCGATCCTCACGGATCAGCTCGGCGCTGTCACTGAAGGTTCGCCCCGACCGTTTCAGCTTGTTACGGAAACGGTCGATCCGTTTCCAGCCCGCGTCATAGTCGGGCGCGGCTTCCTCGAGAATACGCTTGGCTTCCGCTTGCAACGATCGCCCATGCCCTTTCGCCCGCTTTTTGAGGCGTCCGACCAACTTGGCGTCAAGATGTCTGATGAGAATTTGAGCCATGGTTCCTCCGTTTCGATGGCCGCCAGAAATGAAAGCACAATGATAGCGATGATAACGATGATAACGATGATAACGAGAGCTTTCAAGACGGCTTACGCCGATGAGACGCCGGTACGAGCAAGCGGGCAAGAAACAAAGTCTTCAGGTGGTGTTCATCCCCGGGCGTAATCAAGAAGGCTGCGACGATGAGGCGCCGGTACGCGCCAGAGAGAGTGAAGAAGAACACTGGAGGGTTTTATCCGGCGGCGGCCATAGAAGAGAGGCTGCGCCTGATGAGCCGTCGGCACGAGCGAGCTTGGTTTGGTGGAGGGCAGGGGAGTTGAACCCCCGACCCCTACGTTGCGAACGTAGTGCTCTCCCAACTGAGCTAGCCC
>JBBILH010000112.1:0-8997 GCA_037445005.1 Nitrospira sp. | reverse complement strand
TCGCCCCGTTGCAAGACGATGTTCTGTTCGAGATCTTGCCCTTTTCGCAAATCTCCATAGCGAACCGGAAACACCTGTTGCTGTCCCCGCACCCGCCGGATGACCTTGATGTCGTTTTCAGCCGCAAAGGGGGTCAATCCGCCGGCCAGACTCAAGGCTTGAAGCACATCAGTATAGTGACCGATCAAATACTCGCCGGGCTTGTTCACTCGTCCCACGACATAGACCTTGTAGCTCAATACCTTCGTCACGGCCACCGACACGTTGGGATTGGGGATATATTTCGTCAGCCGTTTGACGATCTCCGCGCGAACTTCATCGACCGTCCGATCTTCGGCCGGAATATCGCCGACGAGTGGAAACGAAAACATGCCGTCCGGACGCACCACGACTTCTCTGGTCAACTGCTCATCCTTCCATACGGAGATCATCAAGACGTCTTCGGCGCCGAGCCGATATCCCGGATCGACCGGAGTTATGGTCGGCGAGCCGCCTTCCCCGCGCGATGCCGCCAGAGACCAGGCCGGAGCAAAGCCGACGACCGCGATGATGAACAACAACAGGAAGACAGTCGTAAGAGATTGGAGGTCGGAAGCGCCTACCTCGAACCTCAATCCTCCAACCTTGAACGCCTTATCTCCAACCCGCACCATGCTCGCCATTGCCTTACCCTCTCATCTGAGACAGGATCTGTTCCGCTTCCTGTCGCCCATCGAACGGATCAGGACTCTTCAGTGCTTTGGAGAGAAACAGGCGGGCGTCCGCCGTTCTTCCGGCTTGATAGCACGCAACGCCCAAGTGATAGTTCAAGGCCGGCATCTCAGGCAACTTCGCGACGGCATCTTTCAACAGACGCAGGGCCTCCTCATGGTGGCCCATCTTGAAGCGGACCCAGCCCAAAGTATCCAAAAACATCGGGTGTGGTGCGTCTTTCTCGAAATCGCGGCTCAAGGAGAACGCGCGCTGGACGCTTTGGGGATCTCCCTTGTAATCCACCAGCAAGACCGCGAGATTGTTGGCGGCCAGCACATTGCGCGGATTCAGGCGCAACACGCCGTCATAGGCGGCGATGGCCTCATCATGCCGATTGGCCTGAGCGTTGGCCGAAGCCAACAGCATGAACAACTCCTCGCTCTCAGGATTCTCTTTCAAGCCGGCCCGAACGATTTCCACCGTCTTCGCCGGTTGCTTTTGGGCGATCCAAAGCGTTCCCCAATCCAGCCAGGGCGTAATCCATTTCGGGTTGACGCGGGTCGCCTCCATGAACTGCAGATCCGCCTCGCGCGGCTGCCCGCCGATCGTCAATACTTCGCCGAGCAGACCATGACCGTAGAGGTGGTCCGGCTGTTCGGCCAGGAGCCGATCCAGCCTGGCTTTGGCGTGATCGACATGCCCCAACGCCACCTGGAGCTTGACAAGAGACAAAAGCGGTTCGGGCTCCTTGGGAGCCAGACCCACCGCCCGCTCGTACGCCCCGGCCGCTTCATCGAATCGCCCCTGCGCCTGGCGCAGGCGGCCTTCCGCCATCGCGGACACGAGACTCTCTTTCGCCACTGCGCGTATCCGCTCCAGCATGCGTTCCGCATCGGGCCAATTTTTGGTGATCAGATCCAGCGTCATCAGCATGTCGAGCGCTGCCAGGTCGTCGGGCCGCTGCTTGAGCAGATCCTCCAGCCTGGCCCGCGCCTGCTGAGGACGCCCGCTCTGCGTCTCCAGCGCCGCGAGCGACCGTCTGGCATCGACCTGCCCGGGATACAACGCGATTGCTCGCTCAAGGCTTTCCTTCGCCAGGTTGAGCTCCCCGGTCATCTGATAGGCCTGTCCGAGCTGAAAATGGACGGTCGCAAGTTCCGGCTGATCGTGCAGCACGGTACGGAAGGCTTGAACCGCATCCTTGCCGTTTCGCCTTGCCAGCGCCATGCGTCCGGAGAGAATCAATCCATCGGCCGAGCGGGGATTCTCCTTCAAGACTTCTTGCAGCTTCCGCTCAGCCTCCTCAGGCCGACCGGCCGCCAGATCGAGTTCCGCGAGTTTGACTTTTGCTTCAAGTCCGGCAGGCTTGTCGCCATAGTCTTTGGCGAGGGTCGTATAGCGCGCCCGGGCCTCGGCCGTCTGCCCCTGCTTCAGATAGTGCGCGGCGAGTCCGAACTGGAGTTTGGTTGATCGAGGCAAGGTCGCCACCGACTCCAAGAGGGCCTGCTCGGCCGCGCGAGGATCTTTCCTCGTTCCGAGAAAGTCCGCGAGCATAAGCCGCCTCTCTTCGCTTTGAGGATCAAGCGCGATCGCCTCCCGCAATACCGATTCCGCCTTGTCTGCCGAGCCCTGGCTGTCGAAGAGACGGGCCAGCCGCAGGCGGTGATCAAACAGCGTCGGCTCAAGCTCGATCATGCGCCGAGCCACCCGTTCGGCGCCGCTCATGTCCTTGGCCTGCAAATACACGTTATTAAGATTGTTCAAGAGGTCCAGATCGGCCGGATGCGCTTCCACGGCCCGTTGCAACACGGCCCCGGCCTCTTGGAAACGTTGTTGTTGAGCGTACAGCGTCGCCAGAAGAATGGCGACGTCCGGTTCGGTCGGAAACTTCGCTGCCAATGCCCGGGCCTTTTCCGTGGCATCAGCGACATCATTGTCGATCGTCGAGGCCGCGATCTTCAACGCCTGCGCCTGCGGCTGATCCGGATCTTTGGCCAGCACCTTCCCCGCCGTCTGAACCACCTGCTCGGTCAACCGGGCTTCAAGATAATACTTTGCGAGCGTGACCAAGGCCGGGACGTGGTCCGGCACCAACTCCACGACTTCCTGATAGAGTCCGACCGCATTGCGCCAATTCTTTTCTTTTTCCTCCACCTGCGCAAAGAGGAAATAGGCATCGGCGTCTTTTGGATCGATCTTGAGGACGTTTCGAAGGGCGACCCGCGCCTTGGGATAATTCCCCGCCTGGATATACTCCTGAGCCTTGGCGCGATACCTTGCTTTGCGCTCCTCCGGCCCCCCGCATGCGATAAGCGCCACCGCCACGGTCACAATCACCGCACTCTTAAGATTCATGGAAAGTTCCTTCATCATTTCTCGCAAACTCACTACAGAGCCTCGATCTTAGCCTCGACCTTCCTAACCCTGATCCGAAGTTAATTTCCGCTTCGATCGTCTGTTCCGCGAGTCCTGTCGCGACGAACAGCCCCACCGTGCTCACTCCACCCATCCCCCAGTGGGGCCCTTCCGTTGCGCGCGGTGGGGCGCCCCGTTCGCCGCGCCACCCGCTGAGATTTCCCTGCGGTATCTCAAGATCATTTTCGGTTGGGGCTGATCCCCCTCCAACCTCAGCCTCAACCTCTCTTCCTCCCCCGGCTACATCCACACCCGCAGTCCGAGTCCGAACAGAATCCATAGCGACACAAGCCCCAACTGCTTGACGCGATCGGAAAAGGCGTGCAACAGCAGCTCAAACGAAAAGAACAACACCATCAACTTGACCGCAAAGGACCCCAACATCGACATGTCCGGCCGCAGTTCGGGAAGAAACGGCACGACTACCGCCAAGAAAATCATCAGATAGTCCAGCGGGGTGGTCTGGAACCGGCTCCGGCTGTCGAATCGCATGCTCAATAGAACCATCGCGGCCATCGCCCCAAAAAGGAGATGGTAGGTCGCCGGAACCGGAGGCATAGCCCGTAACCAGACCTCGTCGCTGACGTAGAGCAGAAAGGTGCTGCCCAAATACAGCCCGCCTCGAACAAAATAAGGAGCCAACTCCGGCAAGAACGATAGTCCCGCCAAGACGACGCCGAACAGGCCGAGCGAAAAGTATCCCACATCGCTCGGCACTTCTGCCGGAAGGAACACTGTGCCGACCAAAAACAACGGCACGATGACGGCCAGAAACCGTATCGGCAGATCCGCCAGCCATGAGCCGCTCAACATGTCGGCCAGCCATTGATTTGAACGCACGCGGACGCTTTGAGGACCGGGTTTGGGGAACAACCCATGGCCTGCCGCGATGAACAACGCGAGAACGATTCCTGCCAGCGCCAGATACAGAGAAATGATCGTTGCATCCGACTCCCATCGCAGCAAATAAGCGGCGCCGACCATGGCTCCCTGAATCCCATAGATCGCCGTCACCGCCTCATAGTGAGTCAATCCGACCGTCATCAACTTATGATGAATGTGTTTGCGGTCTCCGAGAAACGGAGATCGTCCCTCGGCGATCCGTTGCGCCGACACGCCGAGCGTGTCCAGGAACGGCAAACCCAGGAGGAACAAGGACAAGCCCTGGCTAAAAGGGCCGCGGCTTTCCGTGGTCAAGAGGATCGCCAGCACACCCATGATAAATCCGAGGAGCTGGCTCCCGCCGTCGCCCATGAAGATCCTGGCAGGATAGGTGTTGTACCGTAGAAATCCCAGCACGCCGCCGAGGAAGGGCAAGGCCAGGGCGAGCACCACCATGTCGTTGGAGAGATAGGCCAAGTAGGCGATCCCACAGAGCGTTATGAACGAAAGTCCGCCGGCCAGGCCGTCCAATCCATCCGTCAGATTGACGGCGTTCGATACGCCGACGAGGAACAGAATCGTGACGGGGATCCCGATCCAGGCTGGGAGGTCGGATTCGAGCAGAAAGGGAACCGTGTCAAATCGGATGTCGCCGGCTATGATCACCGCCGCGGCCGCGATCACCTGCCCCAGCAGCTTAACGCGGTAGCTGAGATTGGCTCGATCATCCCAGACGCCGAACCCCAAAATAATCAGCCCGCCGAGCAGGACGGCCATCGTCGTTTCCGACTTCGGCACCCACCAGGCGATCGCCGCGCAAGCGGCGACGCCGAAGGCGATTCCACCGACGCGAGGAATCGGCTGCGCATGCACCTTTCGCTCTCCGGGTTGATCGAGGAAACGCCACCGCCCGGCAAACAGCCGCAACGGCGGAATCAACGCCATCGAGAGAAGCAAGGCCGTCATAAAGCTGAAAAATAGTTCGCTGCTCATTGTGCAATGTCTTCAACGAAGAAGGTTGAGCCTCCTGAACGATGGCTTGAGGTTGGAGGCTGGAGGCTTACGGTCTGAGGCAAAACCTCGAACCTCTATCCTCCCACCTACAACTTTTCCTCAGTCCGGCACATAGCGTCTTAATTCCGGCTCGACCGTCTCCACGAAGTGTCGGAGACGGCGGTCGACAATCTCCTCCGACTCGCCGGGACCGATCATCGACGCAATCCGGACCAATGCGCCGTCGGTCCGACTCCTCGTCAGGGCGTCCCACATCAGATAAAACTTCACCAGATACTCGCTGGCAAGCAGGCGGTCTCGTTGCTTGAACCAGTAGAGCACGATTTGCTTTTGGCGATCTTTCTGGATCAAGGCCCGGTTGACCGGCAACCGGCGGGCAATCCCCTCGCCGACCGGAACTTCTACCGTTTCGAACCGGGAGATCTCCCATCCTCCTCCGGGCAGACAGCTCGAAGGCGAGTGGGCCGACTGCCCCGACCGTTGCGACCGATAGTAGGCGCTGTACAAACTGACCGGCTGCTCGCCGCCGTTTCGGTATTCCGCCAGCACATAGTCGTCGAACCGCAACGCGTCGATGTACGGCTTCTCCAGGGTCATCGCCGTTCCGGTCCAGCCCTGCAGGCGCATCGGAAAGTCGATGAACGCGGCCCGCGCCGGAGCCGCTTCGACTCGGTCTTCCATGAAGACGGAGCCCAGCGCAACGGGAACCAACAGAGCGATACCGCACAGATAGGGAACGGGAAGAGCGGGTGAAGCGACGGACAACATTGAAGACGAAGCTCCCCTGGGGGATGGAAGGTCGAGGCTGGAAACGGACCAGGTGAAACGGTCGAGCAATGAGCGTCGATCGCCCATTGCACCGATTTTCGCCAGGGACCACATTTCAACAATAAGAAGGCCCAGGCTCGCCATGAACAACACCCACCCCTCGAAGAAGTGATAGAAGCCTTCCGCCGCGCCCTGTCCTTGCCATTCGACCAGCAGGCCGATCATCCCGACACGGAATCCGTTCACCAGAATCGAAATCGGGATGGAAGACAGCACCAGCAGGACGCGCTTCCACATCGCGTCCTTGAAGAGATACGCGCACAGCAATGCCAACGACACCAGCGGCAGCAAGTAGCGGATACCGCTGCACGCTTCGACGACCTGAAGCTGCACCGGCCCCAGATCGATCACATTCCCCTCTCGGAACGCCGTCACGCCGACAAGCTGCAAACAGCCGACGCCGAGCGCAGAAGACCAAAGCTGAAGACGGCTCGACAAGCCTGCGTAGAAAAACACCGGCAGCGGAATGCTGGTCAGCAGATAGGCCAACGGGAAGGCGATCTCCTTCACTCCTTTGTATCCGACGAGAGACAGCGCCAGTCCGACGATCACCATCCACAATGCCGCATGCTGCGCCACGAACAAACTGGAGAGCACGCCGATCACATGAAGCAAGAGACCGCCGGAAAGAACCACCGCCCCCCACCAGGAAGATGACGGTCCGACTCGCGCCACCCGCTCTCGAGCCTGCCACATCAAGAACAGACTGACCAACGGCACGAACAGTCCGTGGCTATAGTCCTCGCTGCCGATCCAGTATCCGAACAAGACTCGTAGGCTGTCGAAAAACACAACACCGAGCAGAACCGTAACCACCAGAAGACTGAGGCTCAATCGAAGCGATCGGTTCATTGAAGTTTCCAGCGCCGAAGAGAGTTAGAGCTGAATGGCCCTATTATTGTTCGGTCCTGGGATAGCAGATTGAACCAGGCAAGGCAACCGATACTCTGGCGGATCCGATAGGTACCCCATAACATAAGAATGGGCTTGGCGCCATCTGGCGATAGCGCCAAGCCCGTGGCAGGATGTGCCGCCCAACTATGCCTGCATTCCGCGAAGATTCCGCAAACCACCGGCGCCCAACCCGACCAGAGAAATCAGGCCGGCTCCGAACAACACCACAGCAGCCGGCAGCGGCACCGCCGTGAGGCTGTTAATCGCCCCGCGGACAGTCACCACATGGCCGTCGGCATTTTCAAAAATAAGGCGCCAACGAGTCGCCGTGAGCGAGCTCAAGCCCGGCGGGTTTTGGAGGTTCGTGTTGCTGAACAGCCCTCCCCCTTCCCGATCGAGATGAAGATCGAAGCTCAGCGGCGTATAGCCGTTGAACGAGATCCCCGTCGCCGCCGTGACCAGCCGCCAACGATCACCCGTCAAGCCGCCGCCAAGGTTCGTATTCTGCAAGATCGACACGGCGTTCGCTCCTGGGGTAAACATCGACGTATAGCTTCCGACGGTCACGTTCATGCCCGTCACCGCGCCGGGATAGTTTCCGCCGGATCCCGACGTCGCATTGTCGAATTGAAACGAGCCGCTGACCGGCGAGGTCAGATTCATCGTCGAGGACAGTAAAGCCCCGCTGATGGAGCTGACGCTTCCGGTGAACGAATAGCTCACCATGGCCGCATCCGCCGACTTCCCGGCTAGAAGAATGGAACAGAGGCCGATCGCCGGCAGAAACAACCCATAGATCGCAAACCGCTTCATCGTCCGCATAACGTGCTCCTCCGTAAAGGTGGTACATCAAGCACGGGCTGGACGGTGAGCAATAACCAGACCGCCGGAGACTCCGACTATCTTATTGGAAACACAAACGTTGCGGACGAGAACCGGAAGGCGCTGTGTGCACGATCCTACGAAGCGAGTTCAATTCTGAATCAGGCACAACATGGCACAAGAAGTGTCACAACACACGGCTTTATCATACAAAACGGCACAGCAGACACCTCAGTGCCGGCTGTGCCGCAAAGATTGTATGACGGCACCTACGCGAGACCCTCTTTCCTCTGCCGCCGACTCCCCGCCCCGAGGCCGACAAGCGCCAACAATCCTGCGCCGAACAGAATCACGGCGGTCGGAAGGGGCACGGCGGTCAAGCTCGTCAACGAACCGCGGACCCGAGCGTTTCCGCTGCCGTCTTCGAAAATAATGCGGAACCGGCTGGCCGCAAAGGAGGACAGGCTCGGCGGAGTCGACGGCAACAAATCATTGCCGAAGGCCGTCGCGGTGGGGTCGATCAACTCGATCCGGAATCGAAGCGGGGAATACCCGTTCACCAACGGACCGGTCAGCGGCGCTTGAACCAAATAGCGATCTGAGGACGGCTGATTGCGTATTTCAATAAAGTTACTACCCGCGCTTCCCAGTGTAGCCGTATAGGTCGGGCCGATCGTGGGGACAAGATTAACCGTGAGGGCCTGAATCGTCCCGTTATACCGCCCAATATTTGCGCTCGGATTACTGTCGATCGTCGCGGTATTGAACGTATAGGAGCCCGTCAAGGAATGACCTGCGGTCAACTGAGGAAACAACGCGGCGCTCACGTCGCTGACCGCGCCTGTAAAATTAAACGTCATCGACGCAGCCATGGCCGGCGCCGCCGCAAGGCCGGATCCGATGAATAACACGCCGGCAATCATCATCGCTCCGGTAAGACTGACTCTTTGGTTCATATGCCCCCCCTTCTCTCCCTGGATGCGGGTTACCCAGCTCTCTGCGCCACCTGCGCGCGAGTCTGAAAGAGCTGCCTACTCGTGTGATGAGTCTCGTGAAGCTGACTCAATTGATGGGAACTAACTGGCAGAAACCGTGCCATCTATCGTTGCATGCTGTGGAATGTACCATCATGTGGAAACCCTAGCAAGAAAATTCTTCGTGAGGTAGAAAAAAAACAAAATGTCGTATCCTGTGGCCTCCTTGCTGTATGAATTGGGATGCAGAGGCTTCATTTCCCTCCCGCCGACTCGGGGACTCGAAGGCCACCGGCATTTAGGTCTAGAGTAGACTCCAGCACAGCCATGAGTTTTCTCGCGAGGCTCGTCCGATCAAAGTATTCCAAAACATGCTCACGCCCACTCCGGCCGAGTTGGCGACATCGTTCTGAATCATTCGACAATTCTCGAACTTGAAACGCCAACTGAGTGGCATTTTCCGGTTCGATACATA
>JBBILH010000111.1:1363-9099 GCA_037445005.1 Nitrospira sp. | reverse complement strand
CCCCATCATTTCCGTGATGGCGACGTTCGTAGCACACAGACTCCCGGTACCTTTTCTTACTCGCCCTGTTAGGTGGGGGATTGTGGTTTGGGTTTTCAACTCAAGCCAGTGTCCCTCATGGGCAGCCCAAAACAGATGCTGAAGAATGAATCTCGGCAATGCTCGATCACGGTCACACCGGACTCGGTGAAGGGCTTTCTGATAACAGCAACCAGGAATTTCATTGCTCCAAATTGCAGCTTTGCCGATATCACCGCCTTCACAAACAAGTATGTCCCCCAATTCAAGTGCGAACTCGGTCCGTTCAACTTCTGTGAAGTCCATCTGATAGATTTCGGTTAGATCGAGCCAGTCCCATTGAACGTTTGCATTCCGCAGATAGGGTGTGGAGCCAAGACCTGTTTTGAACCTTGGGTCGAGCATCTTGCCCAACCTGCATGCCGCCACACTGTCGAGACGAACCGGTGAATATCGCGAACTCAAATCTTGGAAAGCCTGGTTGCGATTCGCATGAACAAGTGCCTCGGATTCTTCTATGCCCTGCTTCCTGAGTCTTTGCGCTTCTTCAACCTTAATGGCCAGAGATTCGATCCGCGCCACGATCCGCCGCTGCTCTGGAAGCGGGGGGAGAGGGATTTCGATTTCAAGGAACCGTTCAGGCCGAATCCGGTTCTTGCCGCTTGTACCACGAGATTTCTCGTCACATTGGTCCCAGAATGTTGGAGTTTTAGTGAGCCAGTGAAACCAACGAGGCTCTAACCTCTCGGCGATCGGCTTGAAGGTTGGAAACTCGCCGGAAACATAGCCGCCTTCAAGATTCTTCGCTACAACCGCAACGCTACCATTGCGTGCCCAAATTTTATTCACGATGATGTCATCGGCCTCGACTCGCGACAGCGTTTTGTATTTTGTCTCACTCCCATCAAGCAACTCACGCTCATAGGTGCCCTCACCCCAAAGTCTAACTCCGACCTGTCTGTATGGTTTTCCCGGAACGGGAACTTCTGGTCGCTCAATGGGCGACACTACTTCCCCTAAGGGTACTGACGACCACTTGCTCATCGCTCTTCTCCAAGCAGCTTCTTGATCTCGCCTATGAGATTTGAGATTCGCAATTCCTTGCGGAGGATATCCTCCGCAAGGACATCGGGAGGCAAATGCTCGAAGTCCACTTTGCCGCGCGGGTTCTTGATATCGAGGTTGCAGCCGTTCTTGAGGATGTCAGCGGCGGGGACTTTCCAGGCGTGGTCGTTTTCCTTGCGCTTACTTCACCAGGCGATGCAGTCAGCGAATTCTTCGAATTGAATTGGCTGGGTTTTGGTGTAGTTCTTCCGGCCTTCGGGAAGTGGTTGCTCGTAGTACCAGACGTCTTTGGTCAGGCCGGAGCGGTCGAAGAACATAAGATTCGTCGGAATGCTGGTGTAGGGTGCGAAGACGCCGTTCGGTAATCGCACGATCGTATGAAGATTGAAGTCCTTCAACAATTCTTCCTTGATGCGGGCGCAAACGCCGTCGCCGAAGAGAGTCCCGTTCGGAACGACCACGCCCGCACGCCCGCCCTTTGGCATCTGAGATTTGAGATTGCCCGTTTCAGAACGGGCACCTGGTCGCCGGAGCTTGCGCATGATGAGCTGCAAGAAGAGCAACGCAGTCTCGGAGGTCTGCTTGTCTTCGGGAAAGTTGGAGAGAATGCCGCGCTCTTCTTCGCCGCCGAACGGCGGATTGGTCAAGATGATATCCACACGTTCTTTGTCGCCGATTTCTTTCAGCGGGAAGCGCAGACTGTTGAGCGGATCAATCTGCGGAGTCTCCAAGCCGTGCAAGAGCAAATTCATCTGCGCGAGCAGATAGGGCAGCGGCTTCGCCTCCCCGCCCCAGAGGCTTCTGGTTTGCAGAATCTCGCGCTGCTGAACGGTCTTGCACTGCTTCACCAAGTGCTGGAAGGCCTCGACGAGAAAGCCGCCGGTGCCGCAGGCAGGATCGAGGACGGTCTCGCCCAATCGGGGATCGGTGACGGCGACCATGAAACGGACGACAGCGCGCGGGGTGTAGAACTCGCCGGAGTCGCCGGCGGCGTCGCGCATTTCTTTGAGCATGGACTCGTAGAGATGGCCGAGCGTGTGGATTTCGTCGCTCGAGGAAAAGTGAATGCCGTGGACTTTGTTGACGACGTCGCGCAGGAGATAGCCGTTGATCATGCGGTTGACGGTGCCACGGAAGATGGTGGCGATGACGTCGCGGCGGTCGCCGCCGTTGGCCCCTTGCAGGCTTCGAAGATAGGCGAAGAGGCCGGGGCCTTTCTTGCCGTCGGGGCCGACGGCTTCGTCGTTGTTCACGAACTTGATCAGCTCGTCGCCGGTGATGCCGTCGGGCTTGGCAGCCCAGTCGCGCCAGCGGTAGGGCGACTCGACGGCGGGACGGAAGCGCTTGCCGGCCAGCTTCATGTCGGTTTCGCGGATCTGCTCCAGATCGTCCAAAAACTTCAGGAACATGATCCAGGTGAGCATGGGCAGACGGTCGAGATCGCCGTTGAGCCCCTTGTCCTTGCGCATGATGTCGCGCGCGGACTTGATGAGCGAACCGAGCTGTTGAGCGGTGGTGAGTGGAGCGGCGGATTTCTTAGACATGGGGAATCTCAACTCTCAAAAGACAAATGGAGGCCAGCGGGACGATTTCATATTTCCAATCGCAAAAGGAGTCACAGATTTCAGATGTCGGATGGCTTTACACCTTGGCGGATGCGGTCGAGCTCTTTGAGAAAGGCTTCGCGGTCCTTCTCGGATCTGGCGCGGGTGCGGACTTTGTCGTTCAAATGCCGCTGGCCGGTGATGTCGGAATTCTTGAGCTGCTCGATCCAGCCGTAGAGCTGCCGCGAAATACTGAGGCAGCTCGATTTCAAATTACAAATTTCAGATTTCAGAGGGGAGAACGCCTGGACGCGCTCCAAGAGGCACAGCATGGAGCGGACTTCGCCGGCGGAGCCGCGGGCGATGTAGAGGAACGCCAGGAGTTCGTTGGTGCTGCCGCGCTCGAACCCTTCGGCGATGTTGTTGGAGACCGAGAGCGCGGCGCGCTCCAATTGGTCGCGCAAGCCGGCATGGCCGCGAAAGGCTTGCTGTTCGGTGAAGGCGTAGATGTGACGGGCCAATTCAATGGCGGCCTGCCAGACCGGAAGGTCTTCGAAGGATTTGTACTTCATGCGTCCTCTTCAGGGAATCTCAGATTTCAGATCGCAAATTTCACATGGCGAATCTTATGGCAGCGTGCGATTTGAAATCTGAGATGTGAGATACTTTATGCTGCATACAGCAACGTTTGCAATTGATGGACTGCCGCGCGAAGTTGATCCGGCCCGCCGAAGAGGCCGGCGATCTCCATGACGTTGCCCCGCTCGGAAATCGGCGGCACTTTGAGCACATCGGGAATGACAAACTGCGCGGTGCCATACTCGGCATACTTTTCCAGCAGCTCGCTCAGGATCTCTTTCGCCTGCGGCCCATACTGGTCGAAGAAATCTTTCCTCTCCTTCTTCAGCCGGTCCGCCCGTTCTCGCCTCGTCCGCAACGGCGCATTGAAGGCCACATGACAGAGCAGATCGAACGGATCGGCATCCGGCTGGCCGGCGGCTCTCGCCAGATCGTCGAAGTCGATGCCGCGCTCGGCCAACCGCTGAATAATCTCAGCTCGCTGTTCAGGATCCGCCCATTGGACGCGCAACTCCGACGCCGTTCGATAGAGCGTGCGGACTTTCTCCGCCGTGTAGTCGGTGAACTTGACCACGCGCAATTGCTTCCCGTCCGGATCGAGCTCATGGACGATATGAGCGACGATCTCGACCTGGCCGCCGTCGAAGTAGTACTTGCGCCGCTCCCCTTCTCTGTCATCTGAGATCTGAAATTCTTCTTCTTGTTCTGCGATGACCGGCTGCTCTTCGACGATTGTGTACGTCTTGGGCTCTCCCGTTTCGCTCATCTCCTCCTGGGTAATGAGCACCGGATCGCCGTCGAAATCCGGATCGGCAAAGAGGCGCGTGGCAGACCCCGTATAGTCGAGAATGTTGAAGTAGAGCTTGCCGTAATCGTCGCGCACCCGCGTGCCCCGTCCGATCATCTGCTTGAACTCGGTCATGGAATTGACCACCCGCGCGAGCACGATGTTCTTGCACGTCGGCGCATCCACGCCGGTCGTCAACAGTTGCGACGTGGTAAGGATCACCGGCGTCGTGGTTTCCAGCTCCTGAAACCGGCCCAGATGTCCTCTTCCGATATCGCCTTCTTCCGCCGTGACCCGGCACACATAGTCGGCTACTGCTGCGACACATCGGCATTGAGATTCGTCAGCGCCTGACGCATGTCGGCTGCGTGCTCCTGATCCACACAAAAGACGATGGTCTTGGCGTAGCGATCCGTCTTTTTCAGAAACTCCGTCAGATGCCGCGCAATGGCCTGTGTGCGAGCACGAAGAGCCACAATCTTCTCGAAGTCTTTCGTGTGATATTCGGCGTCGGGAATCGGCCGCCCGTACCGGTCCAGCTCATCCTTATTGGGCCGCCACCCCGCCGCATCCCAGGCGCTCAGGACGCGATGCACCCGGTACGGCGCGAGAAATCCGTCTTCAATCCCCTGCCGCAAACTGTAGGTATAGATGGGGTTGCCGAAGTACGCGTAGGTATCGCGATTGTCCGCCCGCAAGGGCGTAGCCGTCATGCCGAGCTGGTAGGCCGGCTCGAAGTAGTCGAGAATCTCGCGCCAGTTGCTCTCGTCCTTGGCGCTACCGCGATGGCACTCATCGACAATGATGAGGTCGAAGAAGTCGCGCGCGTATTCCTTATAGAGCCCGGGCCGCCGCTCATCCTTGGCGATGGCCTGGTAGATGGCGAAATACATCTCGCGGCCCTTGTTGATCTCGCCGTTCTCGATCTTCCAGCGCGCATCGCCGAATGGAGTAAAGATCTTGTCTTTCGGATCGTCGATGAGAATGTTCCGATCCGCCAGATAGAGAATCTTCGGACGGCGGTATTCACCCGTCCGATTCCAGCGCGCCTGCCAGAGCTTCCAGCAGATCTGAAACGCCACCACCGTCTTGCCCGTGCCTGTCGCCATCGTCAGGAGAATACGCCGCTTCCCCTGGAGGATCGACTGGACGGTCCGGTTGATCGCGATCTCCTGATAGTAGCGGGGACTCTTTCCGGAGAGATGATTGGAGGGCGTCAGCAACCGCTCGGCCGCCATGTCGTCCTTGAGCTTCTCCCCTGCCCGAAGCCGGGTCCACAATTCCCTCGGAGTTGGGAACGTCTCAAGATTTCGCTCGCGGCCAGTCAAAAAGTCGAATTCGACGATGCCATGCCCGTTCGTGGAGTACGCAAACTTCAGGCCGAGGACTTCGGCATAGTTTTTCGCTTGTTGCAGTCCGTCAGCTGCTGTCTTGTAGGCCGCCTTTGCCTCTACCACGCCGATGAGGAAATCCCTCGTGTAGCGCAGCAGATAGTCCGCGCGTTTTTGCGGGCGCCGCCGGACCTTTTCACCGACAAGCACAATGCGGCCATCAGTGAAGGTCTTTTGCTCCGTGAACGAATGCGGATCGTTATCCCATCCGGATTGGATGAGCTTCGGGAGAACGTACTTCCGGCAGGTATCGGCTTCGGTGATCATTACCCGTCCAGACACTGCTCGAGTGCCGAAGCTTACCCTCTTTCCTTCATGAAATCACGCCCCCCGTTTTTGGGAGAGGTTGAGGCTGAGGGGGGAACCGAATACGGGTAGTTTTGAGTGTTGAGTGCTGAGTGTTGAGTTGGGGGAAGGGAATTGGGATAGTTTTGAGTGTTGAGTCTTGAGTTGAGGGATCGGTCTGAGAAATTGACGGATTGGGAGGGTCGGAGTGGGACGCGTTTGGTTATGGTTCCCGTGAATGCTTGGCCGCAGGCTTCAACATCTGGGCTACCTGTTTCTTGAGGGTCGGGAGATCCCGCTCTACCGCCGCCCACACTTCTCCAAGGTCAATGCCGAGATAGTCATGAACCAAGACGTGGCGCATTTTGATGATCTGTGGCTAGGGGACTTGTTGGTGACTTTTTCGAAAGCTGGAAGTCAGCTTACTGGCGGCCTCTCCGACAATCTGGATGTGGTGAATTACCCATGTATGGACGAGCTCGTCTTCCTCGAATACGCGCCGCCCACGCTTGGCATATCGCTCAATCCGCTTGATCGCATCCAAAATGTCCTGCAGGCGATCCCGATCGTCTCTCATAAGGCGATCGCATCTTTGAGAACTTCTTTCCGAAGCGGTCGGCGGAGTCCGCGTTCCGAGGCCACATCGACCGGCCGCTTGAGCAATCGCTCCAAATCCAGAATGAGGGCGGAATGATCGAGCAGGCTACGGCCTTCTTCCATGTCGACCAGGAAGTCTATGTCGCTGCTCCGCCTGGCCGTGCCTTTTGCAACTGATCCGAACACACGAACCTTTCGTGCGCCGTGCCGTGCAGCAATTTCCAGAATTTGTTTTCTCTTCGACCGAAGCAATTGACGAATACTCATTGCGCGCCTCCTGCGCGTAGTCTAGCCAATTCACCGGTAGAACGCCAGCAACCTCATACTAGTAGTGCTGAATTCTGAATGTTTAATGGTGAATGTTGCGTTGGGGGAAGGGAATTGGGATAGTTTTGAGTTGTGAGTGTTGAGTGTTGAGTTGGGGGAAGCCGGATGGGGAAATGGTCGATTTACAATGTTCAATTTTCAATGTTGGGTGTTAGGGAAAGGCTCCGTTTGGGACGACGCCTAGTGGGATGGAGGGCAAGGCGGATTGGGAAGCGGGCTTTTCGCGGAGCTCGCGGATACGCATGCTCCTTAGCCGGCCTCGGCGGTCACGCGTATCCGCACCCTCGTCTTTTTTTGAAGCGCGTTGACGATGCCAAAGAAGTTCTCGGTGTTTGGGTTGCCCCGTGGGGCCAGCATGCGATGCAGGCTCTTGCTTGGCTTCTTGAGGATCGAGGCTAATTCCTCAAATCCGACGGTCGCGTTCACCAAGTCCCGAAGGATCGCTTTTCCAGTCTTCGTCTCCCCTTCCAGGTAGGCGTTGATCGCTTCGGTGAACAGCGCCTCTCGAAATCGCGGATCTCGCTGGACTCGCGCAGCCACGTTGCTCTTGAATTCTTTCGTCAGTGCCATGCTCTCTCCATTTATCCTTCTGTCCTCTTGGTCGCTTTACGCCGACGATAGTCGGCCCACCGTTCCTGCGCTGCCTTAATCGCCTGATCTTGGCGTTGTTTCGTGCTGCCACCTAGAAGAATGACCATCCTTTCTCCGTCCTTGCAAAAGTAGACCCGGTAGCCTGGCCCGAAATCGATCTTTCTTTCGAACACCCCGTCTCCAACACCTTTGACGTTCGACCAGTTTCCTGCCGCCATCTGATAGATCGCCGCAGTCACTTTGGCAGCCGCCGGAGCGTTCAATCCCTCGAGCCATAGGGCGAAGGACGACCGCGCGTGACGATCCAGGTATTCGAGGATGCGGATCTCGCCCATTCCTTATGGTAACTCTAATGTTACTATACATCCCTGCCGACTCGCAACCCCTTCTCAGCTACGCCTTGAAGCCGAGCCAGTTGGACTTTGAGGTAGTCGGCTTTATGAGCGTGCTCCTATATTCCCCTCGCTCAGCGAACAGACATACCCTGTCAGGGGAGAAATAGCAAAATGGTTCCATTTGTGGCTGAGGGGGGATGTCGACCTTGGGGGGCTC
>JBBILH010000111.1:0-1278 GCA_037445005.1 Nitrospira sp. | reverse complement strand
TGAGTCCGGGGAAGGGAACTGGGGAAATGTTGAGTCCTGAGTGCTGGCTGCTAAGAGCACGTCTGTTAGGCCTACAGGGTAAAAAGTGAAGGAGACCACCGCGGAGACTTATCGACTGACGAGATACGTAGACTGTCGAAGGCTAGAGGAACAATAAGAAGCGGTTAGTCTCCGGCGACGAGTTCGGCTTCCAAGGGGTGATCTTTTCGAAAGCGACTGACCCCGAGCACACTAAAACCCAAGACATGCCCCTGTCCATCCACCCGCTCCATCACCGCATCATGAGCCGTCGGCCGCATAAAGCCCGGGGCCTCCCGGAACTGCACTTCCAGATAATCCGCCTCCGGATCGAACCACACTTTTACTTTGTCGGCCATAGGCGAATTACTCCGGAGTGGCGGAGGGAACGGTTTCGAATTCGAGCTTCCTGGTATCGACTTTTGGAGCTCGCTTTGAGAGATATAGCATCTCGATGCCCACAACTTTTCCGTCCTCATTGTAATCCACAATAATTCCCGGTGACACTTCCTTGGACTCCACGGTCCCCGCCTCGTTAAGCGTGAGGTACAGCGCATCAGCCTCATAATCGATTTTAAGCTTCATAGTTGCCCTCGCACCGTTCGGTCGAAATAGAGCGTGACCACGCGCAGCGGATTGGCCTGGATATTGACTATAACACGAAGGACCCTGTTGTCATTTTCTGGAATAGTTCGGAGCAAATGCTCAAGACCCGAGTCTACGGGATCTGGAACTCGCTGGCTTGGCGCCGCCAACACATGCTCTAGCCAACCACGCCGTATTCTACGCTTTTCCAACGCGTCTGAGGCATGGGCTGTCAGTACGTATTGCATCTCCATTCCAACTCGCCGAAGCTTACCCGTTTCCTTGGGAGAAATCACGACCCCCTCTTGGGGCAGTTTTGAGTTGTGAGTTTTTAGTGTTGAGTTGAGGAAGCCGGATGGGGAAATGGCCAACGTTCAGAAGGCTAAGGTCGAGGCTGAGGGGGGAATTGGAGAAGGGACAATGTTCAATGCTCAATGTTCAGTTGAGGGAAGGGAATTGGGATAGTTTTGAGTTGTGAGTGTTGAGTTGTAAAAAAAAAGAGAACTGGGAGTAGCCATGTTTCAATGTTGAGTACTGGATTGGGGAACAAGCGTTTGGGTGCCCCGTGCGGAGGGCAGGCAGGCTTAGCGACTGCCTGCTTTGATGTAATAGAGTTGAAACACTTGGTGCGCCCGGCAGGAATTGAACCTGCGACCTGCGGGTTCGAAGCCCGAC
>JBBILH010000110.1:0-9126 GCA_037445005.1 Nitrospira sp. | reverse complement strand
AGCACAGCCCTGAAAAGGCTGGTGTCGACAGTTCGATTCTGTCCCTCGGCACCACGTCTCCTTTCATCTCATCCACGTGATCAGAAAACAAGAAAGGGGATTGCGTTCCGAGGAACGCAATCCCCTTTAGGGAGATACCGCTCAGATCTGTGAGTCCAGCCTTCTTGCCCGTTAGTTCAACACCCGAGAACCTATGAATCACTCCCTGGGTATTGGCCGAGCGTCAGGGCCACAATTCCATCGAAACGGTGTCGCCCAATTTCGCCTCCGACGGCTTTCGACCTCCGACCTGCGCCTGCCCTTCCGGAATTCGGAGTTTGATTCCTTCGGTACGCACATCAAAGCTATCCCACGGAAGGCGGATGAGCCGTCCCGTCGCGGCCACGATCACGTCGGCATGGCTGATCTGCCTGGTCACCGAGTTGATGATGAGGCGCTTGACAAAACCCCACTCATCTCCCCCCAGGGTTTTGACGATCCAACTTTCCGTGCTCATCCACGCACCTCCTAAAGACGACATTACCCCGCTCGATGACGCTCGGCCCCGCACGAGATGCGGGCTCAACAGCGGAGTTCGCCAAGGTTTCAGATCGAGTCCGATCCGACCTAAGCTCCCATGTCACAATGTCCCTGTTACGGGTCCCTGTTAGGGGCTAAACTGCGCTTTGCTTTTCCTCTTGCAGATGCAAGTACTCATAATCCCCCATATAGGAAGGGAGGGAGTGACTCTTTACGGCATTCAGTATCACGTGAGCAGGCGCGATGGCCTGCAGAAATCCCAGCGCCCGCTGCACGACGGGTTTAGGAGTTGAATTCGCCCTGACAACCAGCACAAGAAGATCGGCATGCCTCGCCAGGACGTTCATTGCCGCAAGAGGGAAAATCGGAGGAGTATTGATGAGAATGTACTCGAACCGCTCCCGAAGCTGCGCGATGATCCCGCCGAGTCGATCGGTCCGCAGAAGTTCAGTGGAAGTGACCGCCGAGCTCCCTACGGGCATGATCGAGCACGGCGCTTCTTCGAAGCTGTAAATGCAGTTTTCCAAGGGAATTTCGCGCACCAGGCAATCGGCGAGCCCTACTTTCGGAACCGCCTCTGCGTAACGGTGAAGCATGGGAAACTTGAAATCACAATCCAGCAACAGCGTGCGTTTTCCGAGATCTCTGGCCATCGTATAGCCGAGGTTCACTACCGTCGTCGTTTTCCCCTCGCCTTTGACGGCGCTGGTCACGGCCACGACGGTCGATTGGCCGCCGGGTCTGATCAGAGAAAGTCTGGTCGCGGCAACGCGATACTGCTCGGCCACAGATGAGTTCGGAAGCCACTTAACGACGAAGCCGTTCAACAATGCCGAGTTGTCTCCCGATTGAGCCACCAAGCGCTTGTCGATCGGCAGATCCTGCAGATCTTCTTCATCGCCTTCGGCTGTTCCCGGCAACATCCGCTTTCCAGGGAAGAACCGACGCCAGCTGATGCGGTTGAACTCCAGCGTGAAGTCCGGTATCGCGGCGAGCAACTGCGGTCCCAGAATCAGCTCGAGCTCTTCCGGACGCTGGAATTGCGGGTTCAGTTGCTCTCGAATCGCCGCCCCGCCCACCCCGAACACACAGCCGAGAAGGAAGGCAAGAATCATGATGCGAGGCTGATTCGGCGTCACCGGCGTCCGTGGGAACGACGCGGCATCCAGGATTCTGAATTGCCCGCCCTTTTTCCGCTTTTCCAGGTTTTCAGCAACCCTGGCATTCAGCCTCTTGTCCAGCAGCGATCGATAATTATTCTTCATATTGTCGTAATCGCGCTCCAGGATCAGCAACTCTTGCTCGACCTCCGGAGATTTCTCGATCCGCTTTTGATACTCCGCCCGCTCCGCCAAGAGCGACTGGTGCCGCTGCCGCAGTAGAGCCAGTTCGCTCTTCAATTCGCTTTGCTGCTTGGCCAGATCCTGGAGATAAGGATCCGGAGGACTCTCACCGGGCTTCAAAAAGTCCGGGCCGTATGTTTCGACAAGCTGCTTTTCCACCTGGCGCAATTCCTCCATGGTCAACTGAACTTCAGGATATTCATCCCAAAATTCCGCTTTCAGCTTTACGAGTTTTTCGCGGAGTTCCGCCAGGCGCCGAATCAATGGATCAGGTTGCCCCGCGCCGGACGACAATCCGGGGTTCGTCCGGCCGAACCGCTGGTACTCGCGGATCCCTTTCTCTACGGTCGCAAGCCGATCGGTCAGGCGTTGCGTGTTCTCGTTGACGGTATTGAGATCATTCGGCAGTCGATCCAGCGCCCGCAAGTTGGCCTCCATCTGCTGAGGCAGATGTCCCATGTGCTCGGTCTTGTAGCGGCTGATCTCATCTTCCTTCAGTTCCAACTCATGCTGCGCCCGAAGCACCTCGGCGTCGAGGAACTCGGACGTCCCTTGGGCGGCCTCCTCGCGGGCTTTCATATTCTCTTCGACGAATCTGCCGGCGATGCGATTTGTGAGTTGCATGGCGACTTTTGGATCACTATGAACAACCGAGACGGTAAATGCGTCAAGCCCGCTCCGACTCATGAAATTCTCTCTCGGGTCCCTTCCGACCATTTCAACGACGATAGAGTCGGCCAGCATCGAGATACCGAGATCGATGCCCTCGATGGCCACGACCTCATGGTAGAGATCAAACTCTTTTATCAGTTCCCGCAGGAAGTCGCGGTTGCTGATTTCCCGCTTAATAAGAAAAATGCGCTGCTCCACTTTTCCTTCCGAAACGCCTTGAACAAACATTTCCGATACCTTCGGGTCTTCAGCGAGGATCAAGGCCTCTGAACGGTACAGTTTCGGAGCCAATTGAATGTAAATCCAGCCCCCTAAGAGTGCCGCCGCCAGAGTCCCTAAGATGAGCCATCTCTGCCGCCGGGCCATTTCGGCGTACTGCATGAGGGTCGCCGTCGCCGACTGACCTTCTTCGGGGCTATTCTCGATCAATTTCATGACATCTCCTCGTGGCGCCGGCAGAACGCTAGGCGCAAGCGACCGACTTCACACGGACCGGCCGGCAGGCGATCAACTCCGTCTCTCCCCATCTTCTCGACACAGCCTACACACATCGGCCCGGATTGCTTCTCCTCTTTCATTACCGTGGTTCCGCCGAAACGGTCGGCTGATCCGTTGCGACGACGGCGGCGGCGCCTTGTTGCCGCCCTCCATTCTCTGAGAGACGGAACGACGGAATCAGTTCGCGCAGTTGTTCGATCATCCAATCGGCGCTCTTCATATGACTCGCCGCTTCGAGGGTAATCAATCGTTCCCGCAATGTCTCAGCATCCACCGGAACCACGGTCCGGATGCGCAACAACTTCTCACAGCGCGACGGCTCCGCGATTTCCCCTTCTCCCACAAGCTCCTCGTACAACTTTTCTCCGGGGCGAAGCCCGATGAATGTAATGCCGATTTCTTCGTCCGGGACAAAACCGGACAACCGAATAAGATTCCTCGCCAGATCCACTAAGGGGATCTGTTCCCCCATGTCGAGGACATAAATGGCGCCCTGCTCCCCCAGCGACGCAGCCTGAAGCACCAGATGAACCGCCTCCGGGATCAGCATGAAATACCGGCGGATAGCCGGGTGGGTAACCGTGACCGGACCACCCGATTGAATCTGCTCCCGAAATCTCAAGAGGACGCTCCCATTGCTTCCCAATACGTTTCCAAACCGCACCGTCAGAAAGCTGGTTCGGCTACGTCGAGCAAAGTCTTGCACGATCAACTCGGCCACGCGCTTGGTCGCCCCCATCATGCTGGATGGATTCACGGCCTTGTCCGTCGAGATCAGCACAAACCGCTCGACGCCGTATCGGTGCGACAATTCCGCGGCGATCCTGGTGCCCATACAATTGTTCCTCATCGCCTCGGCGGGATTCAGTTCGACGAGAGGAACATGCTTATGGGCGGCGGCGTGAAAGAGAATATCGGGTCGATGCAGCTCCATCGTCACGGCAAACCGACGCACGTCCGTTACGTCTCCGATCACCGGAACGACACAGGAGGAGAAACCCTTGTCCTCCAGCTCTTTCTGGATGGTGTAGAGGCTGTTTTCATGGCGTTCGTACAGAATCAATTCTTGCGGGCGGAGGGCGACGATCTGTCTTGCCAGTTCGGATCCGATGGACCCCCCGGCTCCGGTGATCAATATGCGCTTTCCCCTCACCATCTCGCTCATGAAATGATCGTCAAAATTCACCGGAGCGCGCGGCAGCAAGTCGGCGACGTCGACTTTTCGCATCTGACTGACCACGCTGGTTTCGGCCAGCAGCTCATGCATGCTGGGCAGCGTCTTGAGTGAGAGCCTGAAGGGCTCGAGCGCGGAAAGCAGATCCCTCATGAAGGCGGGCTTCGGGTGATCAAGAGCGACAATGACTTCATCCGGTTCGTGATCTGAAAGGATGCGCGGAATGTCCCGCGTGGCGCCCAAGACTTTGACACCGTGAATACGCTTGTGCACCAAAGAGACATCCTCGTCCAGGAATCCCACCGGTTCATAATGCGACGCCCCTTGCGCCTTCATTTCTCTGACCACCCGCTCTCCGGAGTCTCCCGCTCCAACGATCAAGACTCTCCGTCTGTGCCGAAGGATGATCTTATCCCGCAGCAATCTGGCTGATAGACGCACACCGGTCAAAAACCCGACGAGAAGAAGCGTATCGATGACGTAAATCGATGCGGGATAGGAAAGCTCTCTCAAGAGCACATGAATCCAGAGATAGAACGCGAGAGTGCTCGTGGCGACACCGATGATGATGTTGCGGAAATCCCAGAGGCTGGTATAGCGCCATAACCCTTCGTGCAGCCTGAAGTAGGAAAAGGCGAGTCCACGGAAGGCGATCAGCCAGGGCAAGGCATTGAGAAATCCCTGGAAATCCGAAGGAGGAATCATCCCGTCAAATCTCAGCCAGAAGGCCATGTAATTGGAAAAGATGATCAGGCCGAAATCGAGAATAAAAAGGAGGAGTCGCCGTTGCCGCAGAATCCAGCCCGGCCATTTGTCGTCGTTCGAGGATTCGACGCGCGATGGGCGCACCTTCAATTCGGGCACCTCGCACACCACGACCGGCACCCGGCAAAGAGACAAGAGAGTTTGGATGATAATGGCGATATCAAGAAAAAGGGACGTCCGCCTCGTGTAGAGTTTGGCCAGTCGAATCTTTTCAGGCAGTATCGTGTTCCGGTACTCCGCTTCAGGATCAGCGGCATCTCCCAAAATAGCCGCCTCATCGACGAATTTCAGCGAGGCCAGATCCGTGAGACCTGGGCGGACGGTGAGTATTTTCGCGTACTCCGACCTGAACAGCTCCACGTAGCGAGGCACTTCCGGCCTCGGCCCGACGACGCTCATGTCTCCCGACAGGATGTTGAGCAATTGAGGCAACTCGTCCAGCTTGTTCTGCCGAAGGAACCGGCCGATACGAGTGATGCGCGAATCTTCTCCCACGGTAAGCGGCGCCCCGATTGCATCCGCCCCATGAACCATGGAACGGAATTTGAAAATGCGAAACGGCCGTAGCCCGCGACCGACGCGCACTTGCCTGTAGAAGATCGGGCCTGGCGAATCCAACTTGATCAACACGGCAATGGCGAGGAAGATCGGCCAGATGACCGCCATGCCGGCCAGAGCGGAGACGATGTCGAAACCGCGCTTGATCATCGTCGATACCGGCCGATCAATTCTCGGACGATTCTGATGACTCCCCGCACTTCACCCTCGGTCATTTTTGGATAGAGGGGCAGGGATACCGTTCGTTCGTACACGGCCGTCGCAGTCGGGAAGTCCGTGGGGCGATAGCCCCATGCGTCTCGATAATACGGATGCAGGTGAAGCGGAATAAAATGGACGCTGCATCCGATCCGGTTCTCCTGAAGTTGCTGAACGAACTCGTTCCGCTTTATACGGAGTCGATCGAGATCGAGCTGAATCACGTAGAGATGCCAGGCATGCTGCACGTGGTCTGCCGCCCCGGGCCGAATGATTTCCGGCAGGTCGTGAAATCCCTCGTCGTAGAGCGCGGCGTACTGACATCGGACCTTCCAGAAACGCTCGGACTTCCGCATCTGAGCGAGACCGAGAGCCGCCGCAATGTCCGTCAGGTTGTATTTGAAACCGGGAGCGAGAATTTCGTAGTACCACGATCCCTGCGAAGAGTACCGATTCCAGGCATCCCGGCTGAGTCCGTGAAGGCTCATGGAACGAATACGTGAAGCCCACTCGGGATTGTCGGTCGTGACCATACCGCCTTCGCCTGTGGTGATGGTTTTGGTCGCGTAGAACGAAAAGCAGGTGCCGTCGCCGATCACCCCTACCGATCTTCCTTTGTAACGGGCAGGAAATGCGTGGGCGGCGTCCTCGATGACCGAAAGGCGGTGCGTCCTGGCGATATCGAGAATGCGGTCCATTTCGCAGGGATGGCCCGCAAAATGCACCGGAATAATGGCCTTCGTTCTCGGGGTAATGGCCTGTTCAATTCGCTCGGGATCGATATTCAATGTGTCGTCCGTACAGTCCACCAACACGGGCTTGGCGCCAAGATATGTGACGGCTTCTCCCGTCGCGGCGAACGTCATCGTCGGGACAATGACTTCGTCCCCGCGGCTGAGACCACAGGCTTCGAGCGCCAAGTGGAGCGCGGCCGTACAGGAATTGACGGCGACGGCATGCCGCGCGCCTACTGTTGCGGCAAACTCCTGCTCGAATTCTCTGGCCTTGGCCCCGGTCGTAAGCCAACCGGAACGGAGGACGCCGACGACGGCTTCGATCTCTTCCTCACCGATATCGGGCATATGAAACGGAAGAAACTTCGTCATGCCTACCTCCAAAACCGTCTACGCGGATATCATTCGGAGCAAGCCGGGCGATCGCACGCCGAACCAGACGTATCCTCGGATCCAAACAGTTTATGGTTCAGGCCGAGAGCCATGGAAAGAAACCGGCGGGAACGCGCAAGAAGACGCAGAAAAACACACAAATTCGGGAAAACGCTTCAGTCGTGGTTTAGTTACGAGGCAGCGACATAGAGACCTGCGTCACCCGTAAATGGCGCGGTGAATTTCATGGTTCCTCCGCCGGAAACGGTCCCGCCTGGTTGCGCCGATCCCGTGGTCGGGTTGAACCACTCTACAGACAAGGGGCGGGAGAGCGCGCCCAAATCCAGCGTAACGGTTCGGTGAAAGAGCGACGCTGACTTCACCCATGCCCGAAGTCGGGCCGAAGGTAACAGTCGTATGTAGGGTTCCAGCCAGTGAGAACCGAACGGCAGGTAGACAAGATACTCCGTTCCCGGATTTGCCAGACAGAAGGTCGAAGAGCACAAATCCTCTCGAGGCGCCATGGCCGCCAAGTTCATCTTGTCCGCATACCGGCGAGTGTCGCCCATTGCCCGACGCGCCTGTTCGGCTTCCGGCGGATCCTGCCTCTTTCCGGTGAGGGCATCAAGAGGGTCCATGTAGACGGGATTCAGGCCGCGGGTGAACGTCTTCCACACCCAATCGTGATCGCCTCCGATGCCGAAAAGATGGTCCGTGTCGCTGAGAATCACCTTCCGGCCGTTCGCAGCGGGTGGATTGGCGGCGTAATTAGACGCGCTGTCGTTGCTTGGCGAGATCCAGTCTGCCGGACTCGACAGTAACGCATCCATGGCCCCGTTACGGCTCGCCTCCTGTGGGGTAGTGTCAAAGGATGTCATCCCGATCGGGTGCTGCTTGGCTTGCGAAGCCTCATAGCTCCGGATGAAGCGAATCATGTGGTACTGCCAGTCCTTCGAAAAGTATGCCGTCTCGTTCGTGATCTCGTAGAGGACATTGTCGAGATCGTTCACCGTGTCTACGACCTTTCGGATATAGGCCTCTTGCTGAGCTGTGACAGCCGGCACTTGGAGTGTATGCACCGTTCTTCCTTCTCCATCGCCGTCCGGATCCCCGTTGATGCCGTTGACGTTGTTGGCGTGATTGAAAGGATGCAGCGGCCAGGGATTCCCATACCCATGGTCGTAACAATTCCAGCCGTTGAACAGCATCACGCCCACATAGATCCCTCGCTCGCCGGCGGCCACGACGCGGGACCGCAACTGGTCGAAATAGGCTTCGTTGAAACGGTGGAGATCGAACTTGGGTTTGCCGTCCAGCGCCGTCCCGGGCCCCGTGCGCGCGTAGGGCAAGGGTTCGCAGTAATCTCCATTCCCTCCCCCTTCGCAGGCCCACATTCTCATATAGTTGTGATGATGGGACGCCATGAAATCGAGGTAGGCGGTATAACTGAACACTCTCAGCGGTTGGTCGATCGCTCCCGAATCCTGAAGATTGCCCCAATTGTGAGAGCCGGTGAGATAGATCGCCCTACCCGTGCCGTCGGTAAAGTATCGCGGGTTAGATGGATGGACCTTCAGCGGCCCTCTCGCCGGTCCGTCCGGTGTCGTGGTGGTTACCACCCTCCGCTGCTCAACCGGCAGGGACATTCCGTAGTCCTTGCGTTCCTGTAGGAGAATCGTGACGACGACTAAAGCCGTCAGCAACAGCCACAGAACGCTGATTCTCAACGTCATGTCGTTCCGACCCTAACGCCGTCCTCTGACTTATTGGAGCGCTGCTCCCAACGAGAGCGACAAGGGAACGATGGCGAGAAGGACGACAGCGGTGACCGCCATGATAACGATCTTCCGCACATCATAGGGCTGGGGGACCACGCCGGTATCAGCGCGAGAAGGGGCGATCGGCTTACTGTCCGTCCATTTGAGCCCGAGCCAGTACAACATCGGAAGGGTGAGTCCATAGATGGTGTAACTGAAGACTCGATGGTCCGCCCCTTCGGCGATCCCGAAGTGGTCTCCGGCAATGATGCCGTAGGCCCGAATCCCGTTGGCCAGCATCAGCGCTGCGGCGCAGACTACCATGAAGGCAATCCGACGTATCGGTTGCTGATAGACCAACGTGGCAAACGCATAGCTGAGCGCAGTACCGGGAAGCAGGTACCGAAGACCGCCGCAGTCCGGGACGACGTGCCAGGTGCCGGAGGGGATCGAAATACGATACTGGTCATAGGAAAAAGGAATGCCCGTGACCTGTAACCCGGCCAGAATGAGCCATGCCGCCACGTCCTGGAGCC
>JBBILH010000109.1:5346-9388 GCA_037445005.1 Nitrospira sp. | reverse complement strand
CTTCTTCTCTTCGAAGCCGCTCCGGGGGACCTCCTATCTGCTCATGTATGAAACCAGCGTCATCATGGCGGCGGGCCTGCTCTTGAACTACGTCGGCCTCACCTTGAGCCGACACTTGGAAAGCATCTTGTTTCTCGATATGACGGGGACCGCGCTCGTGGCATTTCTATTGGGTCCCTGGTGGGGCGCGATGGCCGCCCTGCTGTCCAACTCCGTCGTGAACTGGCTCTTATTCCCGGAGTCCGGTGGGGACGTGGTGATTTTCCCCTGGTCGCTCGTCAGCATGGCGGGAGCCTTCTATTGGGGCTGGATGGCCCGCCAGGCAGGCTTTCAGAAGTATCTCAGGACCGGAAAGAGTTCCGCGTTGTCGCACGCCTGGTTCCTTTACATCTTCGGCGTGGGAGGCGCGATCGTCATGAGCCTCCCCGGCACGTTCGTCCAATCCGCTCTGCACGAACACTCCGTGTTTGCGCTGAATCCGGACGTCGCCGACACGCTCAATGCCCGAGTCCATCAGTGGGAAGACATGGCGCACGGTTATCTTGAATCGCTCTTCGGCCTCACGTGGGCGGAGAGCATCGGGTGGTGGGTCGTCAACTGGTTCCAAAACTGGATCCGGTATGTCCCCGACAAGACGATGAGCGCGGCCATCGCTCTCGTCGTTTTGAAGTACGGTTATCCGCTCTTCGAGCGTGAACTTATTCACGGGGGCCCGGATGGCGAGCGCCCGCAGGATGAACGGGTTCTGCCGTTGGTGCTCGGACTGCTTTATGCGCCGTCCTTCGCCACACTCATCAGCGGCGAGACCTATGGAGGGACGACCTATTGGCCCCTATGGGCGTTGCCGTGGGCCTTGATTCTCGCCGGCTACTTCTATCTTCGCTATTGGGGACCGGGTGAGAACGCCTTGCACGAGGCGCGCTTGCAGCGGGCGGAGCGTTATGCGAGGGCGCTCAAACCGATCGGGAAAGAAGCGTCGTACGAGTTCTGCCGCAGGCTCACCTTCGTCACGCTGATCGCCAGCCTGCTGTTCGCGCTATGCTTACCCGTCCTCTTGATGGATTTCTACCGCGTGACCTTCAAGTTTTTCTGCGTCGTATACGGATTTCTGCTCGTGGTTCACCTGATCCGAATCGCCATCGCCCAAAATCTCTCTGCGGCCCGCGCAGGGGAGTAGCTCATCCGGCTCCCCTGCCCCGCAGTTGAAGAAATCGCCCGACGGATGCGCGGGTGACCAGCCCGACCGGCCGTTCCCCCTCGACCACGACCAGACAATCCCAACCGCCTTGGATCATGTGATCCAGCGCCTGCTTGATCGGAATATCCGGCGAGACAAGGAATTCCGGCGAGCTCGCGCGCATGATCTCCCTGACCGTTCGCCATGACCACAGCCCCTGAGGGAGGGCCTGCACATCCTCGACCGCCACAAAGCCCACGATCCGTTCTCCCTCCGCTACCGGGAATCCACCGCCTCCCTTGGCGATAAAGTATTCATCGACCGCGCGCTGCACGGGTAGATCCGCCTCGATCGCATCGAACGATCGGGTCATTACGTCCCGAACCGCTGTCGAGTCGAGCGCCTCCCGCAGCACGATCTGACGCCGCGCCGTCCAGGCCGCGCTGAAGAGGAAGGAGCCGATGAACAGAAGCCACCCGCCGGTCCCGGCCGTCGCCTGATCGAACGAGCCGACCAGCGCCCCGGCCAGCAACAGGGCGCCGAGCCCCCCGAAGATCAGGCCGCACACGATTCCGATCGCGGCAGCCTGGCCGGTGGCCCGACGGAAGTTTTTGCTCCAAGCCCAGAGTCCCGCTCGTAAGACTCGGCCACCGTCCAATGGAAACCCGGGAATCAGATTGAACAGGCCCAATTGCACGTTGACGATCCCGAGCAATCCACCGAGGACCACGAATCCTTGCGTACCTGAAACCCCGAGTGACGCTTCGGTCGCCGCGGCGATTCCCAGGCAGCAAGCCCCCAGTAGAAGGCTCACGGCCGGACCGGCGACGGCGATGAGAAACTCGGCTTTGGGATTCGGCGGCTCCTTGGCCATGTGGGCGATGCCGCCGAACAGAAACAACGTGATCTGTCCGATGGGAATTCGGTACCGGAGCGCCACGTAGGAATGTCCCAACTCATGGAGCAGGACCGACAGAAATAACAGAATCGAAGCCGCCGCTCCCATGCCCCAATATCGCTCCCCCGACAAGCCGGGGAGGGCTTCCGGAAGATAACCCGTCGCCAGGGTCCAGGTCATGAAGACGAAGACCAAAAACCAAGACGCATGAACGCGGATCGGGATTCCCAACGCGCGACCGATCTCCCAAGCGGGCCATCTCATACCGGCACCGTAACAGCGGAAGAATTACAGCGTCAACCATCCGGAGGTCGGGTATACTAGTCGGCATGAGGCTGTTTCTTCGTGGAATATGTCCGCTGCTGTGCGGTCTTTCTCTGGTATGGCCTGCCACCGGCCGGGCTCAAGTCGTGACCTCGGGTCCCGCATCCTGTCCCGGCGTCGCCCTCACCTTCGACCTCTGTCCCGTGCGTAACGGGCCTGGTTATGACCAGGCGTTGATCGACTATCTGATCGAGCACAAGATCCCCGCCACGTTCTTCATGTCCGGAAGATGGATCGGCAAACATGATGAACAGGTCAATCAGCTCTTGCAGGTCCCATTTTTCGAGGTCGGCACGCACGGGGATGTCCATGCCCATCTGCCGATGCATTCCGATGACGAGCAGAAGCAAGAGATCCTCGCACCGGTTCGTCTCCTCAAGACTCGATTCCGCCACCACGCCACGTTGTTTAGACCCCCTTACGGGGAGTACAACGAGAACACCGTCAACGTCGTGAAGGCGCTGGGTCTTCAGTTTATTCTCTGGAACGTCGTCTCGGGCGATCCGGACCCGGCCCTGTCCGCCGAGCAAATCGAGGATCGCCTGAAACGATCGATCCGGAAGGGCGGCATTATCGTGATGCACGCCAACGGGAAGGGCAGACAGACGAAAGCAGTCGTCACCCGACTCTACGAGCACGTGTTACCGGAGCGCCGACTCGCGCCTATGACGGTCAGCGACATGCTGGCTTGTAAATCGACGACTCGATGACCCGCTCCATCGTCAGACCCATGCAGCCGGAGGATCGCGAACCGGTGATCGCAATCCTGCTTGCCTCGGATCCTTGGATTACATTGGGCTACTCGAGGGCCGACTGGGATCGCTACTTCACACCAGTGCCGAAGGATCGTGAGACGTTCGTCGTGGAACAGCAGGCCAGCGTGGTCGGAATTGCCGTGCTGCGCCGGAACTTTCTCATGGGAGATTACTTGGAACTGTTCGGCGTTGCCGATTGGGCAAGAGGCGAGGGGCTTGGGGGGATGCTCCTCGGCCATGTCGAGGCGCTCGTCTTCACTCGAGCGAAGAATCTCTTCGCCTGCGTCTCGGATTTCAACCGCCACGCGCGCGACTTTTACACTAAGCACGGGTATCGGGAAATCGGCCCGATGCCGAATCTTCTCATCTCGGACAGTGCTGAGATTCTGTTGCGGAAGACAACAGGACCGGTCAGAGCAGTCTCGTGATGCGTCAATCGTCATGCGTCAAACGGGGAGAGAGCAGGTGTTTGCTTCACGATTGACGGATGACGAATAACGAGGGAACCATGAAAGTCACAAAACTATTGCACACTCGAATGAGAGTGAGCGATATGGACCAAACGATCGCGTTTTATCGCGACGTGCTGGGCTTGGAGGTATTGGAACGCAAGACTTCTCCACGGGGTTCGCACCTGGCCTTCCTGCGGGTGCCCAACAGCGACGAATTGATCGAACTGTGCAGCTTTCCTCCCAGCGGGCCGGTCAAGGTCCAAGAGGATCTCGTGCATCTTGCGTTTCAGGTCGAGAACCTCGACAAGACGGTCGCCGCCTTGCACAAGAAGGGCATCACGATCACGGACGGCCCCACGGTCACGTCATCCGGCAGCCGATTCATTTTCATCGACGCTCCGGACGGCTACGAAGTGGAGTTGATCGAGCGGCCGGC
>JBBILH010000109.1:0-5246 GCA_037445005.1 Nitrospira sp. | reverse complement strand
TCACGCTTCACGAACGACGAGATACGGGGGTTGAGGAAATGAAGAACGGCTTTTTCCGCGGGCATGGATTGGGCAACGACTACGTAGTCATGGACCCCAAAGAGTTGAGTTTCAAGCTTACGCCGAAGAACATCGAACTCATCTGCAACCGCAACTGGGGATTGGGAAGCGACGGCATCCTGGCGCTCGTGCCTTCGAAGAAAGCCGACTTCGGCCTGCGCATCTTCAATCCGGACGGGAGCGAAGCGGAAAAGTCCGGCAACGGCCTCAGAATTTTCGCGCGGTACCTGCACGCGACGGGAAAGACGAAAAAGAGGCAATTCACCGTCGAGACGAAAGGCGGGCTCGTTACTATTGAATTGCACGTGGACCGGCATAGTGACGCGAGCGCCGTCACGGTCGAAATGGGCCAAGCCACGTTCAGGCCCGAGGCTCTCCCTTGCACCCTATCGGCTACGGAATTGATTCAGCAGCCGATCGAGGCGGCCGGACGTACACTGGCGTTCACCGGCGTCAGCGTCGGGAATCCCCATTGTGTCGTTTTCAAAGACATGGGAACGGTCTGGTCGCGTGAAGACCTGTTGCAACTTGGACCGGCCTTGGAAAACCACGCCCTGTTTCCAAGACGTACCAACGTGCAACTGGCCGTCCCCACCGGCCCCAAGGAAATCTCCATCCTCATCTGGGAGCGCGGCGCCGGCGAAACACAGGCCTCCGGCTCTTCTTCCTGCGCAGCCGCCAGCGCCGCGGTTCGTCTCGGCCTGGTGAAGAGCCCCGTCTCGGTCAAGATGCCGGGGGGCACGTTGAACATCGACGTAGCGCAGGACTTCAGCCTGACGATGAAAGGCCCGGTCGCGGAAGTGGCGCGCGGAAGCTTGAGCCCGTCGTTTGTCCGGTCGTTGCGATGAAACACCTTCCTCCGTCATTCGTCATCCGTCAAACGTGAAGGAGGGACTCGATGGAAAAGATCCGTTCCTTCGAGGATCTCGAAGTCTGGAAAGTTGGTCGTGACCTACGGCGGCAACTCTACGTCCTCGCCGCTCATCTCCAGAACACGAAAAATACAACCTATCCGCTCAGATTCGGAGAGCTGCCGTGTCAATGACTGCCAACTTGGCTGAAGGTTACGGACGGTTGTATTACAAAGAAAATGTGCAGTTCTGCCGGATATCCAGGGGATCGGCTTTTGAGTTACGCGATCTCTTGATCGCGTGCAAAGACGAGCTGTACATTGACCAAAATGAATATGAGATGCTTCAGGGAGGACTGACTCGGTTTCTTCAATTATTGAACGGGTATATCAGAAGCATCGGCGGGAAGAATCAGGAACAGATTCGTGGCTCGTCTCTTCCGAATGACGATTGACGTATGACGGGTGACGTTCTTCAATCCAAGCTCGTTCACCTGCCCGCCCAGCCCGGGGTGTACCTCTTCAAGAACGCGCAGGGGGAGATCCTCTACATCGGGAAGGCCGCCGTGCTGGCGGATCGAGTTCGGTCCTATTTCCAGAAGGGCTCGAACCACGGTCCCAAAACCGCACTGCTCGTGAGCCAGATCGCCGACCTTGAAACGCTGGTGACGCGCTCAGAGCTGGAAGCGTTGATTCTCGAAAGCAATCTCGTCAAACGCCACAAACCACGATTCAACGTGGTGCTGCGAGACGATAAGCAGTACCCTTATCTTCGCTTGCCGATCAAGGAGCGGTTCCCCCGCCTATCCATCGTCCGCCGCGTGCTGAAGGACGGAGCTCTCTACTACGGGCCCTATACGCCGGCCGGCGCCTTGCGCGAAACGCTGAAAGTCATCAAGAAGGTCTTCCCTCTCGCGACTTGCACGATCGACATCGATGGAACGGCCGACCGTGCCTGTATCCAGTTCGAGATCAAGCGCTGCATGGCCCCCTGCACGGGGAACCAGTCCAGCCGGGATTACCACCGGATTGTCGAGCAGGTCCGCCAATTCCTGGAGGGACGCGACCGTGAGTTGATCGGGGACCTGTGCGCGCAGATGGAATCCGCGGCGGAACGGGAAGAGTTCGAAGAAGCCGCGAGGCTGCGCGACCGGATGTTCAAGATCGAGCGCACGCTCGAACGCCAACGGATCACGCAGACGGTGTCCGCCGATCAGGACGTCATCGGCATCGCACGGCAGGGATCGGCCGTCGACCTTCAACTCTTGTTCGTCCGTGGCGGCCTGCTGATCGGACGCAAAGACTTTTTCTGGCCCGAATCGGCCGACTCGCCGGACGACGAGCTGGTCCGCGCCGCGATCGAGCAGTTCTACAACAAGGAGGGCCAGCCGCCGAAAGAGCTGCTTATCCCGATCGATATACCGGACACGGACCTGCTGGCTCGATGGCTGTCGGAGAAACGCGGTGAGACGGTGCGCGTGCTGGCTCCCGAGCGCGGCACGAAACACCAGCTCGTGCTCCTCGCCGAGGAGAACGCCGCCGCTTCGGTCGCCGACCACCTCCGCGACGAGGAAGTCGACCGCCAGGCGGGGGAAGAGCTCAAGCGGCTGCTACGACTGGACAAGCCTCCCCGTCGTATCGAAGGGTTCGACATCTCCAATACGATGGGCGAGCAGTCCGTCGCCTCGATGGTAGTATGGGAAGCCGGCCGGATGAAAAAGGGGGACTACCGGCGATTCAAGATAGCATCGGTCGTCGGCGCAAATGATTTTGCCAGTATGCGCGAAGTCGTCTCGCGACGATACGGCACGTCGGAGGCTCTCCCTCTTCCCGACCTCGTGCTCATCGACGGCGGACCGGGGCAACTGGCCGCGGCCCGCGACGGCCTGAAACAGGTCGGCCATGCGGAGCTTCCGATTCTGGGACTGGCCAAGGCACGCGGCGGGAAGGAGGAACGCATCTTTCTTGCCGGTCGGAAAAATCCGATCCTGCTCAAACCTCAGTCCCCCGCCACGCATCTGCTCCAGCGGGTGCGGGACGAGGCCCACCGCTTCGCCGTCGCCTTCCACCGGAAGCTGCGAAGCAGGGCGCTATTAGGGTCGCGGCTGGATCAGATCATCGGAATCGGCGAAATCAAACGAGCGCAGTTGCTCAAACGATTCGGCAGTCTGGAGAAGCTGGCGGCGGCGACCGACGAGGAACTGCGGTCTGCCGGCCTCACGGCCGAAACCTCGCGCGAGCTTCGCAAGGCTCCGGCTTAACCCATTCCGTTGCCGAATCGCCCGATCCGGCCGGCTCGCTAAAACGTAAGCGGCATGGATTTGAAACCCCTGAACATCAGGCTGTCGCAACGAGGTTCCGGCGGCGCACCGCCGAAGCGCAGATCGGGAAATCGGCTGCACAACCCGGACAATCCGACCGCGAGTTCGCGACGCGCGAGTTCGGCACCGAGACACAAATGCGGCCCGACGGCAAACGCCACGTGCTTGTTGGGTTGTCGGGCGATGTCGAACCGGTCCGGATCTGGAAACTGCTCGGGGTCACGGTTCGCCGCCGCCAGCCCGAGAAAGACCACCTGTCCCTGTGTGATGCGCCGGCCCCGGATCTCGACGTCCTCTTTCGCGACACGATGTATGAAGGGAACGGACGAATCAAAGCGCAGGATCTCCTCGACCGCCGAATTGAGCAAATCGGGCTGCTCACGAAGTTTCCTGAACTGATCAGGATATTTCAGCAATGCGTAGGTGCCGTTTGAAATCTGATCGATGGTTGTAACATGGCCGGCGACCAGAATGAGAACGCACTGGGCCGTCAACTCCTCCGCCTCCAGGCGGCCCTGTTCCTGATTCACGATCAGATGGCTCATCAGGTCGTCCCCGGGATGCTGACGGCGTGTGGCGATGAGATTGAGGAAATGCCGCTCCAGGCGGACCATCGCGTCATTGGCCCTGCGACCGTCTTCCTCGATGTCTCCGAATGTCCCGCCCCAGAATTTTGAGATATCATCGGACCAGCGCTGGAAATCGTCCCGATCCTCTTCGGCAATTCCGAACATTTCAGCGATGACGAGTGCCGGCAGCGGCTGGGCGAAGTCGGACACCAGGTCCATCCGCCCGGCAGCTTCGATCCGATCAAGCAATTGGTTCACGACCTTCTGGACGATCGGCCGCCAGACGTCCAAGGCGCTCTTCGTGAAACTTTCGCTCGTCATCCTGCGCAAGCGGGTATGGAGCGGGACGTCTTTGATGATCATCATCCGGTTGGCCACGCGGAGAAAGTCCGAAACGATACTGAGATCCAGCCCGTGCAATTGGTGCGCGGCGAACTGTTTGAGTCGATCCGAGCTGAGGGCCGGATTTCGCAACGCCGCCATGACGTCGTCGTAGCGTGTGAGGATCCAGACCTGAAGCGTCTCGGACCAGTGGACCGGATCTCCCTTTCGCAGGCTCTCCAACACTGGGTAAGGATTGGCCCTGGCTTCCGGAGTGAGCAGATTGTATGAAGGCATTTCCGTCGCAATGCTCATGGGTACCTCCGATCTTTCCCCCAAAGTATGACGCGTTGGGCTGATCGCCGTTAATACACTAGTCGCAGTGTAACCACTCCGGCATGCGCGATCGCCTGATACGATCCGTTGACCGTCGGGTTTACGTTCCCGGTTACGGTGCGAGATTCGAAAAACCACCCCCGATATGCTAGATCAATCCCTATCGCTTTCGGCGCCAAGCGGCTGCTTCCCGCATGGCATGGTACGACTCCCAGGAAACGCCCGTGGTCCCTGCAGGTCAACCCGGTTCCGAGCGAGAACTCGTGCAGATCGAGACCGAGAATTCCCGGATTGAAGGTGGCGTCCGGGATCGGAGTCTGGGTAAACGAATAGCCGGAGCGCAACGCCACATCCCAATCCGGCAAAAACTCAGGCTTGAGCCAGCGGTATTCGGTCCCGAGTAGAAGAACCGCCACATTTTTCCAATTAGCCGGCTGGGGAATCGTCCCTCCGGTCGACAGATGAGTATCGAGGTTGCGGACGGATTTCCACCCGACATAGTCGATATCGAGTTCCAGTTTCCACTCTCTGGCCTTCTCGCGAATAGGCCAGAGCGCCACCGCCGCCGTGTAGATGCTCGGCAGAACCACCGTCGTACGGGCATCAGCGACTGAAAATCCATTGGCAAGAAACTGCCCGTCGAGACGGAGGGTGGCCTGGCTCCGGTAGACAAAGCCGATGTTGGCAAGGGGCTTACCGTCTGCGTTGCGAAACGGCGTGTATAAGAGGCTGAGATTGAAGCCCGGTGCGGTCCCATTCCCATTGATCTCGGCGGACGTTCCGGCCGGG
>JBBILH010000108.1:9313-9523 GCA_037445005.1 Nitrospira sp. | reverse complement strand
AATTGCGCCATCCACTGTTCGCGCGCGGTTCTGCCACGCGCGCCCATGACGTTCTGAAAATGCTCGGTCACGTCGGACGGGACGAGAAACTTTGCCTCATCCGGCCACCCATACTGGCGCTTCGCCAGCTTGAGTTCTTCCTCGCCCAGCGGCTCACCGTGGGCCGCGCTGCTGTCCTGCTTGTTCGGCGCGCCGTAGCCGATGTGGCTA
>JBBILH010000108.1:0-9257 GCA_037445005.1 Nitrospira sp. | reverse complement strand
GTCGAGCATCGCCAGATCGTTCGCATCGCGGACCTGGATCACATTCCATCCGTAGGCGATGAAGCGGGTCGCCACATTCTCGGTGAAGGCGAGATCCGTGTGCCCTTCGATCGTGATGTGATTGTTGTCGTAGATCCAGCAAAGATTGGAGAGTTTGAGATGTCCGGCCAGTGACGCCGCCTCTCCCGTCACGCCCTCCATCATGCAGCCGTCGCCGCATAGGGCATAGACGTCGTACTCGATCATCGGGAAATTCGGTCGATTAAAATAGGCGCCCATCCAGCGACTCGCCATGGCCATGCCGACGCTCGTGGCGACGCCTTGGCCCAGCGGACCGGTCGTCGTTTCGACGCCGGAGGTCCAGCGATATTCCGGATGGCCGGGACATTTGCTCTCCAGTTGGCGGAACTTCTTGATGTCATCCAGGGTGACCGAGAGGTTCCCCACCGTTTCGTAGGCCGGATTAACCGCTTTCACCCCGCAGAGGTGGAGCATGGAATAGAGCAGCATGGAGGCATGGCCGATCGACAGTACGAACCGATCGCGGTTGGGCCAGATCGGATCGTCAGGATCGAACCGCAGGAAGTGTTGCCACAGGGTGTACACCACCGGCGCCATGGCCATCGCCGTGCCGGGATGGCCGGAGTTTGCCTGCTGGACCGCATCCATTGACAGGGTTCGGATCGTGTTGATGCACTGCGTCTCGATTGATTGTGTTGTCATTGAGACTCCACCTTTTTCACATTCCACCTGTGATGGTCCTTCTGCGTGAAGGACTCACTCGCATGACGGGAGACCATCATCGTTCCGTGTCGTACGGTATCAGGTTCAACGTGAGGCGTCTGTGAGCAGGCTTACATCGCGGCTCACGAGCGCCCTCTTCCCCAATGGTCATCCTCCTTCTGAAACCGGGAACACGAGCGGGTGAGCATTGGAATGCGGCGCAAAGGGACGGCCGAGAGCGTTCAAGGGAAACGCCGGGGTGCGATCGATCCGCCGCAGGGCTTCGGCGATGCGTTCAGGCCTGCCCCAATCGCTCCACAAGACGTCCGTGAGTTCGATCACTGCCACCCGGTCAGACGCCTGTTGTAGGAGGTCGGCGGAGAAGTTTTTGACCGGCATATCGCGATAAATCAGGTCCAGAACTCGCGCCTCTTCCGGCGTGCCGACGGCCGAACCGAGTCGATCGAATCGTTCCATGAGACCGGGGAAACATTGCCAGCCAAGATCCCAGAAGGTATCCACTTTCGCGGTCATCACCATCGTGTTCCAGAGCGCGTTATTCGACAGCGCCTCATCGGCTTGTGGCGCCGTCGGTTTCTCCAAGAATCTCAGGACCGTCTGAACCGGTTTGCTTCCGGGATGAACCAGTCGTTTCCCCGGCAAGATCCAGCCGTAATCCAACTCGAGCCGGTCCGGCGCGACACCCAGCAAGACGATACGATGCTTCAGTTGCTCGGCTGCCAGCACCGCGTGCTGGACATGGTCGAGGAACGTGTCTTCCGGAAACACGAAGTGGTCCGAGGGGTAAATCACCACGGTGGCCTGCGGGTCTTGGGCACGGATATAGGTCAAGGGCAGAAACACCCCGGCCGCCGTGTCCCGGTTGACCGGCTGAAACAGCAGAGTCCCGATCCCGCGTCCATCCACCTGTGCCATGGCCTCTTCACGATGGGTCCGGGCGACGACGAGGACGGAACGCTCTGCGGGCGCGAGACGGGCCGCGCGGTCCAGGGTATGTTGAAGCAGCGATCGTGTGCCGACAAAGGTGCAAAACTGTTTCGGTTTCTGCTTGCCGAGCCATCGCTGGACGAAGGACCCGATGCGCGTCCCTTCGCCGCCGGCCAACACGATCGACCACAATGCGCTATGGTTGTTCACAGGCTTCATACAATCCTCCCTTTCCTTCCCGGTTATCCCGGATGCGAATGGACTGCCGCGCAACCGCTCATTCCCGAACCGATGGTTCAACGCAGTGTGATGCACCACGCAAGACACAGAGTCTGTCTATGGACAGGTTCGTCCAGGCTTCCAGGCCGTTCTCGACATCACACCAGAAGCTGGAGATGTCCCTTCCATTGCGATGCTGCTCCTCCCCAACCCGATCGACGCCTGCAGCGAGGAGTTCGCCCGTCTGCGCGTCACGGATCTTGAATTCGGCCGCGACCTCTCCGGTGAAGGGAGGTTGTCCGGCGAGGGTATAGATCGTGGCGACGGCTTGTAGTGCTTGGACCGTGTGGGACCATAAGGAGGACGTCGTCGAACTTTCTTCCGGATGTGTGATCGCCACCTGGATAAGCATTGTCCCTGCCGTCGGTCTCTCGACCATTTCGTAATCCTTCGACAGTTTCAGGTAGAGCTTGTCCTCAAAGGAACCGGTGAGCAGGACAAAAGCATGATGCTCGTGGTCACGGAGTGTGGAGGACAATCCTTCCGAAATCGTCACAGGTTCCAACAGGACTTTGCTGTAGGCCGGCCAAGAGGCCATCGGATTCCTGTACCCTGGCAACGCTCGACCGTTCTGACCTCTCTCAAGCAGAGAGCGAGAGTGATCGAAGTTGCCGGAATGCCGGACATCGTTCGCCTGGACGGTCGTCTCACATGCGTTGGGCAGTCCTACAAGCCCGATCAAGAACGTGATCTGAATGAAGACCATGGTGAGTGTCCGCTCTAACACGGTTTGGCTATGAATGATTCCCTTCATAGGTCACCCCTTTCTCACCGGGCATCCCGGATGCGAATGAACTGCCGCTCAACCGCTCATTCCCGAACCGCCTTCGCTCGCTTCTGCAAGTAGGCGTTCCGAACCGCCGCATAGAGATCGATCGTCGTGTCTTCCACCCCTTGGAATGTGTCCAAATTGAGAGACCGTTCGTTCACCGTATCCCCGACACGGGCTCCGAATTGCCCGATTGTGTAGGTCGTTTGACTGCCGGGTGACACAGCAAAGACCAGCCACGTGACCGGGTCGAGCGCACGATCGGCGACGTACCCAAGACCGTCCCGCAGGGTCAGCGGGGGAAGGAAGGGCAGCACAAGGTACGGGCCTTGTTTCATCCCGTAGAACCCGAGCGTCTGACCGCTGTCCTCGTCGGGCGTGTCCAGACCCCACCACTGCTTCGCGGGGTCGAAGAAGCCGCCGACACCCACCGTGCTGTTGATCATGAATCGTCCGAGCTCGATCCCGGCCCCCTTGGCTTTCGCCTGGAAGAGGTTGTTCAACAAACGCGGGACGAACCGGACATTGTGGAAGAAATGGCCGACTCCAACTTGCACGGTATCCGGCAGCACGAAGTCGTACACCTGCGCGACAGGTTTCAACGCGTATTTGTCGATCTTTCGATTGAATTCGAACATCACCGTATTGAAGGGCTCCCAAGGATCGTGCTCTTCTTCGGCCGAGAGCTCGCCGGGTTGGGCGAAGGGATCGGAGAACTCGTCTCCACCAGACCCCGCGCTCGATGTCGGGGCAGAATCGGAGTCGAACGATGTGCCCGCCGATGTCGAGACGGCCACCGAGTCAACCGGATGGACAGGGGCGGGAGCTGTACTGCATCCCGCGATAAGCATAAACATGCCCATCGCCGAAACCAAAAACTGCATCCGCATCGCGACTCTCCACTCTGACGCCCGTTTGCCATAATCCGGATCGACCAGACTGAGACTCACACTTTGTGTTGGCATGGTAGACCTAGATATCAAACGCACGCATCTCGGCGGTACTTCGCTCGCGTGCGCGGTCGAGCAACTCGATGACGGCTTCATAGCCCTTTTTGTGGAGCATCTCCCCGGCCCTTCGGATCACTGCGGGGTCGTCTTGAATCCCCAATCCATCAACCCAACGGTTCATGAAACTAAAAAAGGCGCAGACCAGAGCGGCGTGGGATAGGGCGGTGTCGTCCCAACCGGCAACATATACCGCATTCACATCGGATTCGCTGACACGTCCCGGGGCAAGTGTCAGCAGACGGACATAAGACAAGACGGGCTTGATGCGTTCGTCGACCGGCGCGCCATCGATCCCCTTCAACAGATGGTCGACCAGATCCTCCGGCGTTCCATAGTGCCGTCCCACCTCAATGTGCGCTGCGCGACAGAACCTACAGTGGTTCAGGCTAGAGACGTAGGCTGCGATCAGCTCACGTTCTCGTTCCGTGAAAGGCGAGGGACCACGCATGAGCTGCTGGGCGAATTGATGCAGCGGCCGCGCGAATTCGGGATAGGCGCGAAACACATCGATCAACGAGGCATCGGGCATTGAACGAAGAAAACTCATGGCGCATCTCCTTTCGGACTTGGAATTGTCTGATTGACTCCTTGGGGGAGCGCTGAGCCCATCAGAATCTGGTCGAATCCGACATACAGACGATAGAGTCCATCGCCCCGCCTCCATTCCGGCATCGAGCTGTCCACCACGAGATAGTAAGTTCCCGGCTCCAACTCGGAGGGAAACAACGCGGTGACACCGGCACGCAATACATAGCCCTGCTGCAAGCGGGTGCCATCGGAGGACAGAAGCCGGAGGGCCGGCTGCCAGGCCGATCGGACCAGCCCGACGACGCCGGACCAGGTGGCGCGGTTCGCGGCGACGGCTGCTTCGATCCGCGTCCTCTCATGGAAAGTGAAACGATAGACGTGATCAGGTCCGTCCAGCCCGTCCGGAGGCTTATAGTCATCGTTCGCCTGGGCCAACGTTCCGGTGAGCACGACGCTCTCCGTCAACGAGTCGGCGTGGGCCACGTCTTCTCCGCCACGGAGTTCGGTATCCGTCAGAGGTCGTGACCCGCAGGTTGCCCAGGTAAATTCACGATCGTAGCGATTTGCAACCGAGCATGTGGTCTGCTCGGCAGGGCAGGAGGCCGCTTCCTTTTCTACCGTCGCGACGCGCTCATAGCCGTACCGTGGGGGGAGCGGCGTGACGACACGACGCACCATATCACCAGCCTGCGTGCCGCCTTCTTCGACGATCTCGAGCACGTTGGCTCCAGCCAGCACACAGTTGACGAGCGCAGAGAATTCGGCTTCCTGCTGCAGCTTCTCCCAGGGACAGTCGGCGGGTGCTGATGCGCAGGCGAAGCCCGAGCGATATTCCACCAGATGCACGAACGGTTTGGGACGGATTTCGCATCCCACAAGCAGAGGTCCCACCGCGACGAGACCGACGGCAAAAAGACATGAGCGGCACAAGGCTTTGACAGGATCACGCATCGTCACTTCTCCAACGATCGTCGAATCATGCGAACCAAACATTTCAGAATCCCGCGCACGATATCGAAATGGCTCGACAGCACGTCGTACAAATATTCCCGTTCGATCTTGAGGGCCCTCGTCTCGGCCACCGCCACGGCGGTCACCAGCCTGGGACTCTCGTCCAATAACGCCCATATGCCAAAGGTCTCTTTTTCTCGTACCACCATCTTTTCCTGTCCGTCTTTGCGCAGAGACACCGTGCCCTCCACCACCACGTAGAGCGCATCCGAAGGCTCGCCTTCGCGGAAAATGATCGTTCCGGAGGCAACGCGGACTTCCTGCGCGATCGCCGCAACCTTGGCGAGATGCTCCGTCTCCGTCTCGAGGAAGATATCCACACCCTGCAGCAGCAGCACTTTTTCGATCGTCGTCAACACAGCGTCATCTCCCCCGCTCACACTGCCTTGGCGGATCCGGTCAGCCGGCGTAAGGCCAGTCCAGCGGTTTCTCGAACCAGGCTATCGGAAGCCCCTGGGCTTCACGCATAACCTCCTCTGGCACGCTGATTTTCTGTTCACCGATGACATAGAGCGCGCAGGACGCGAGCCACGGATCGGGACCCTTCACGACCGCGGTAAGCATATCGATGAGCGCGGTCCGGCCCGATTGGAACAAGGCGGCCTTTGCCTCCGCCCCCGCTGTCGAGGCGCGCCGGTCGATCAGCGGAATCAGCGATCGCTTCACGGTTTCTGGAAGCAACGAATCGAGAAATTCGACGGCGTGGTCTCGCGCTCGTGCGTCGTCGGACGTCACCCCAAAATAGGCGGCGTGGATATCCCGGATGGGAAACAGGAGACCCAGTAGCCGAAAGATTAATTTGAGATGGTCCTCGATCTGTTCCATCACCGCCTGTTTGAACAGCCGACTGCCGGGAGCGGTTTTGACCGGCAAGGGGGACTGCCGCAGGGTCAGCAGTCGTTCGTGCTCATGGATCTCTATCAGCAGCCTTCGCTCGACAGCGCTTGCGTCAACAAGGAGCGACGGGTCTCGATCTCTGAGCTTGTTCAACGCTTTGACGACATGATAGCGCGCGATGCGGTCCGGTTCGTCCAGACGGGTCATCAGCCAGGCGACAGCCTCTGATCCCCCGATGCCAGCCACCACTTTCGGCAGCCGTCGACGTAATTCCACCGGTTGGTCCGGGTCGGCGTACGCGCGATCAAGCGTCGGGAGCGCCGATGGGCCGTAGGAGATCAACGCGTCAACAGCCTCCCCCGCCACCTTCTGCTCCAAGAGCGCGGACATGATGTGGGGCACCGCCTCCGCCGGCTTTACCTGAGCGGCGCTGTGTAAGGCGGCTCTCGAGACCTTGAAATCGGCGTCGCGCAGGAGGGGAATAAGAAGGCGTGTGTGGAGGGGGGAGGCCGACTTGATCCAAGCCAACGCGCGGGCTGCCTCCAGACGAAGCTGTTTTCCGTGTGGTCCGCCGGCCGAGGCCATGGCCGCCAAGACCTGTTCGCCATGCCGTTCAAGCGGCTCTCCCTCGTGATTCAGCGCACAGACTACCGCGCCGCTGAGGATGCGCGGGTCCTGACTCGCGAGCCACCCTTCGATTAACGGGTCCGGGCAACCCTTGGCCGCGCAGACAAAACGCATCGCATTGACCCGGATCGTCAGATCGGAGTCGCGGATCGCCTCCTCCATCAGGGGAAGCGCGCGCTCGTCCCTGCTTTCGGCAAGGAGCTGAATCGCTTCGGCTCTGACCAGAGATCCAGGGCGCTTGGCCAGTTCCATGAGCGCCAGGACATAGGGCGTCACGTCCGTCCGTTCTAAGAGCTTGAGGGCAGCCAGCGCTCCGGCTTCATCGGCATCGAGCAAGTGGCGGGTCAGGAGCAACACGGTCCGCGCCTCGGAGAGGTTCATGGGAGCCGGCCAAGAGTCCAGGTACTTCGCCTGGAGGCCGGCCTGGAGGGCCTGCACATAACGCCGCTGGCTCAGGGCAGCCAAGGGAATCCAAACGGCCAGCAGGACGATGGCCACCAGGCTGAGCTGAGGCACCGTCATGGAGAATATACTGGTGGCGACGAGCAAAATGAGACCGCCGATGCCACCAGCCGTGCGTTCCGTCACACTATCGATGAACGCCTTGGCTTTCGTTTTGACCGACAAAGGCAGAGGGACATACAGCAACTCCAGGCCGGCCTTATTGACGGAGTAGCGGAAGCTGCCTTCGAAGAGTTTCACTGCTGTGACGGGAAGAAATCCAGGCGCGACGACCACCGCGAGCGAGCCGCTCAACAGGGCGATCGGAAGGGAGAGCAACACGGCGCTGAGGCCCAGCGTTTGGATCACGATTCCGGTCGTCAGCACTTGCACCAGAAATGAGACGACGCCTAGACCCGCATAGAAGGTGCCGAGAAAGGCCGTGAGCGCGTCCTTCGAAGGGTAGGCTTCCCGGACAATCGCCTTGAATTGATAATCCACCAGTATCGCCACGATCTCGCCGAGCGCGATCAAGCCGGCGATCATCGCGAGGTGGCTCTTATAGCCTGCGAACGGGCTCGGAGCGGGCCTCCCCTCGTGCAGGTCTTCAACATTCGTCGAGGGCGGCACGCCGACTTGCGCGGGGATGGAGGCGCGAGTCAGGCGATCCAACAGGGCCACGAGGCCGCTGCAGGCGACATAGCCGCCTGCCGCTACGACCAGGAGCCCTTCCGTACCGACGAGCGTGGCCAACGCGGTGGTCAGCAGTCCGCCCAGTGTCCCGCCCAGGATGGCGCCGGCTCCGATCACGCTGAACAGACGCTTGGACTCGCGCGCCGTGAAGACTTGGTTGGCAAAGAGCCACGACTGGGCCACCGTCAGCAGGCCATAGCCGCTGACCCATAGATAGAGGGCATAAAACAGCCAGGGCGCACCGCCGGAGAGAGCGAGCTGGAACGTGAGCAGGACGGCTACGCCGGCGAGAAACGTCGTGTGAAGCTGAGTGCTGATCGGAAGGCGGCGAAAGAACCGCGCATAGAGCCAGGCCACCGTCCCGCTGAAGACCGCGACGAGGATATAGACGAGCGGGAGCTGGGCGACGCCCAACTTGTACAGGAACAAGGAATCGCGGACCGCCTTCATCACGACATAGGCCGCGATCAGCAGAAACATACAGGCGAACATCAGGCCTGTGCGCGCATACTCACCGCTTCGAATATCGATTGCTCTTCTGAATCGGTGCATCACCCTTCTCGCACGGCCGTTGTCCGGTCAGGTTTCCCGATCGAGACCGATCAGGCGAAACCGTCCGGCCTCAGGGTCGAATTGCAGGTAAGCTGTCACTTCTTTGCTCCAATGGCCTCCTCCATCATAGCTCGTCTGGATCTGGATCGCGGCCACAGACCGGTCCTTCATTGGATCTCCAGTCCTGTCCGACTGCAATCGCAGCGTCTGAACGAGCGAGGGGCTCAACAGTATCCGTGGCGCATCGACGATTTGCACCACCGGAACCACTTCGCGATCGAATCCCCTGCGCACGTATCGCCGGACGACGTACCGATAGGTTGCAGTCTCGGCCGGAGCATAGCGCCGCGACAACGCCAGATTCTCGAACACGAGCGCTTGCTTGCCCGAGGCCGTGTCCACCAATGAGAATCGATCAAGCGGGTTGACGAGGCTGAAATAGTAACGGCCGATCTTATCGCGGCGCGCCTTCAACACCTCGGCGACATAGCGTTCGGCTCGTGGGTCGGTGAACCCACCGGTATGCACGATCGTGTCGATATCTTCGTCGGTAAAGGAGGTCACGATCTTGGCGCCCCAATAGGCGTCGCGTATCGTCGTCTGAAGAAAGGCCGGATTCGGATAGGTCGGCCGCCAGCGTTCCGGGTCGAAATACTCCGCCTCGAAGTAGCCCACGGCCGGATATTCCATCTTGATCGGGATTTCCCACGGCTTCACATAAAAACCAGCCTCGATCATCGATCTGCCGATTACTGCGAAGTCGAGAAAATATTCGTTCCCGTAGCGCGTCAATTGCGGGTCGGCATTGTCGGCGCCCAGCGTCGAGGAGAAGTCGATCA
>JBBILH010000107.1:0-9656 GCA_037445005.1 Nitrospira sp. | reverse complement strand
GCGATGTCGTGATGGTGCCGTAACCAACAAATGGGAAGGTTGGAGGCTCACAGTTGGAGGTGGGAGACGGGGAAAGTACGCGGGTGACTCACGGCTAGAGGTTGGAGGCGGGACGAATACGTGGGAGGCTGATGGTTGGAAGGCGTAAAGAAGAAGGTTGGAGGCGTGAGGCATGAGGTTGGAGGATGTGTCAGGCGTTGGAGTCGGCGGGGCGTCGGAAACATCCTTCTATTGATGGGCTTGTACGGCATAGGCGGCGCGTCTTACGGCGAAGCGGCGGAGTGGTCGGTGTTGCCGTCGATCGGAGTGAAGGGCGTGTACAACGATAATCTGATCTTGACGCCGTTTCCGCACGAAGCAACGTACGGCTATTGGGTGTCTCCGGCGGCGGAGTTCGCGGGAAAAACCGAACGGCTCGAGGTGAGCGGGCGTCTTGCGGCTGATTTCGTGACTTATTACGGAGGACAGGAAGACCGATTTACGAACTTCTTTCTGCCGTTGACGGTGCGCTATAAGACGGAAACCGATTTGCTCGGCGTTACCGGCGGATTTATTCGCGACAACACTTTGATGGCTGAATTGGAAACCACCGGCGTGGTGCTGCGCTTTACACAGCGCAATCAATTCACGGCAAATCCAAGCTGGACCAGAACTTTGACGGAAAAACTCTCGTTTCAAACTTCATTCCAATTCAACGACACCACGTACGAGGACGGTTTGCGGCTGGGCCTGGTCGATTATCAACTCTTCGGAGGAGCCGGGGGGCTGTTGTATCAACTGACGGAGCAGGACCAGCTTCAATTGATGGGCACCTATGTGAATTTCCACACGACGAATGCGCCCTTGGGCTTCCGCGCCGGCTTTCCCGGCGTGAATGCGAGTCTCACCCATGCGTTCACGGAATCCCTGACGGGTACGATCTATGGCGGACCCAGGTTTCTATCCTCGACGTCGGAGTTGGGAGGAGGGAAGCGTCTCAAGACGAGCGATACCGTCTGGCTCTTCGGGGCGAATGTTTCAAAGAAATTCGAGAGCACGACTGTACAAGTTTCCCTCTCGCGGGATATCATTCCAAGCGGCTTCGGTCTCCTGATTCAAACGGACCGTCTGGGCGCGGTTGTCGCCCACGATGTCAACGAACGGGTCCAGTTCTCAATCGACGCATCCGGATATCAAGTATCGGGGGCGACCTCCCGCGCGTTGCCGGGCCTGTTCTTGGATCAGACGTATGCCGTGGTCACCCCAAAAGTCTCATGGAAATTTCTTGAGTTTTGGAAGGCAGAGCTGTCCTACAGCTATCGATGGCGAGATGCCGTCGGCAATCAAGGGGCTGCCGAATCGAACGGCACCATGCTGACTCTGACGTATTATCCGCCGAAGCTGGCTCTGTCGAACTGAGAGGGACTGATGACCGTCGCCCAGCGGCAGACTCAACAAGAATCGGTTCAAACCCTTCAAGACTATGTGGCGATGTTCCATCGCCGCCGACGGTTGATTCTGACCGCCGGCGGAGTGTTGTTGCTCCTGGCGCTGACTGCGGCGATACTCTGGCCGCCCACCTACAAATCCATGGCCACGATCTTGATTGAAGAACAGGAGATTCCGTCCGATCTCGTTCGCTCGACGATCACAAGTTACGCCGATCAGCGGATTGAGACGATCAAGCAGCAGGTGATGAGTCGGACGACGCTGTGGAAGGTCGTCGAGCAATTCAACCTCTATGGCGACTTGCGCGGCACGAATCCCACAGAGGAAGTGGTGAAGCGGTTCATTAAAGACATCGACGTCGAAGTCATCAGCGCGGATGTGGTCGACAAGCGCACGCAGCATCCTACCAAGGCGACGATCGCGTTCACGGTCTCCTACCAAAGCCGCTCCCCGGAACTGGCTCAGAAAGTGGCCAACGAACTCACGAGTCTCTTTCTCGGCGAAAATTTGAAGAGTCGAGAGCGGCAGGCCCAGGAAGCCACCAGCTTTTTGCAACAGGAAGCGGAAAATCTGGCCAAGCATATCAGCGAAGTGGACGACAAAATCGCCGCGTTCAAGCAGCGGGCGAAGGGCGCCTTGCCTGAGTTGATCTCGTTGAATCAACAACTCATGAATCAAGCCGACCGGGAACTCTTGGATGTGGATCAGCAGATCAGGAGCCTCGAAGAGCGGAAGAACTATCTGGAAGGGGAGTTGGCGACGGTCAAGCCGAATACCCCGATTCTCTCCGTTACGGGCGAACGGATCCTCGATTCGGCCGAACGGCTGCGGGCGTTGCGTGCCGAGTATGTGAGCGCCTCCGGAAACCTGTCTCCAGACCATCCGGACATCCTGAAGATGAAGCAAGAAATCGAAGCGTTGGAGAAGGAAACCGGTCAGAGACCTGAAATCGAGGAAGCGGCCAAACAGTTGGTCGACGCCCGGTCGACCTTGGCCACCGTCTCGGAGCGTTTGGGCAAAGACCATCCGGATGTGGTGCAGGCGCGCCGAAGGATCGTGGCTTTGGAGCAAGAAGTTGAACGGCTTCGCGCGGTTGCGTACAAGAAGTCCCCAGTGAAGCCGGAGAACCCGGCCTATATTAATTTGCAAGCCCAACTCAATTCGGCCACCTCATCGCTGGACGCCTTGAAACGGACGAGATCGGACATCAAGCGGCGACTGGAAGACTACGCTCGACGTCTCGAACAAACGCCTGAGATCGAGCCGGAATATTTGGTGATGACCAGAGACCGCGATACCTCGGCGCAGAAGTATCAAGAAATTCGGTCCAGGCTGTTGGAGGCCAAAGTGTCGGAAGGCTTGGAGGTGCAACGCAAGGGAGAGCGGTTCTCCTTGATCGATCCTCCGAGCCTGCCGGAGAAGCCGGATAAGCCGAACCGCCTTGCGATCATGTTGCTTGGATTCATTTTGGCCGTCGGCGGCGGCATCGGATCGGGAGCGGCAGCCGAGTCTTTGGATCATTCGATTCGGACCCCCGAACAACTGGGTCAGTTGACTCATCTGTTCCCGTTGGCGGTCATTCCCTTCATGCCGAACGAAGCTGATGTGGTCAGAGCGGTGAAGCGACGGCGCATGATCAGAGGGGCCGGGGTAGGGGCCGCTCTCGCCGTTCTGCTGATCGTCCATTATTTCGGAGTGCCGCTCGATGTGCTCTGGTTTGCCGCCCTCAGGCGGTTCGGCGTAGAGTAGACCGAAAAACATGTTGGAGGCTGATTGGTAGAGGTTGGAGGGGGAAAGCGAGTGTTGGAGGTTTTCGGCTGGAGAGTGGGAAGTGAAACGCTGGAGGCTCACGGTTAGAGGATAGAGGTAGTAACCGTAAGCCTTCGACCTCAAGCCTCTAACCTCCAGCGATTTAAGAGCCGGAATGGAACGACTGCGCACCGCCTTACAGATGTACAAAGACCAGCAGGGGAAGTCCGGCTCGAGGTCCCAGCCTTCCAGAAGCACCGGTCCGTCCATCCCTCCGCCGATCGTCTATACGAGGACTCGCTCGACCGACGTGCCTCTCTCGATTTTGCGCGAACGACGGGTGATGGCCGCCTACGACAAGGGACCGTTCGTCGATGCGTTCAAGATTCTTAGGACCCAAGTCGTGCACCGTCTGAGAGAAAAAGGATGGAATGTGTTGGGGGTGACCAGCCCTGGTCATGGCGAGGGCAAGACGCTGACCGCCGTCAATCTGGCCGTCAGTCTGGCGATGGAGACGACACAAACGGTCCTTCTTGTCGATGCCGATCTCCGCAGTCCCAGCGTCCACGACATGTTCGGATTGGGAGAGGGGCCGGGCCTTGCGGATTTTCTCTTGGATGACACGCCGATCGAGGATCTCTTAATTCATCCAGGGATCGGCCGATTTGTATTGTTGCCGGGCGGGCGGGCCCTTCAAAACTCCACAGAAGTCCTGACCTCGCCGAAAATGCTTGCTTTAGTCGATGAATTCAAGCATCGTTACCCATCCCGCATCGTCATTTTCGACCTCCCACCGTTGCTTCACACGGCGGACGTGTTGGCGTTTTCTCCCTATACGGACGCCCTGCTACTGGTGGTGGAAGAAGGGAAGACGACGGCGGAAGACGTGCAGCGGGCCCTCTTGCTCGTGAAGGACTCCCGTCCCGTCATCGGGACCGTCATGAACAAGGCCGGAAAAATGGCCGCGACGCCGGCGAGCATGAAGAAAATGTTGGGATATGGCGGACGTTAGAGGTTGGAAGTCGGAGGTTGGAGGGTAACGGATAGAGACGGGAGAAGGTTCTCGCAAGCCTCTGACCTCGAACCTCATAGCTCCAACGCCCGGTATTGCCATGTACGAATCCTTCTACAATCTTAGGACCAAGCCGTTTGCCCTTCTGCCGGATGCCGATTTTCTCTACCCTGGTTCGGTGCATCGGGCCGCCTACAGTCTGCTCGAGTACGGGGTGCTCAGCCAGGCGCCGTTCATTGTATTGACCGGCGACCCCGGAATGGGCAAGACCTCGCTGCTGCAGAAATTGATGGCCGAACATGGGGCCAAACATTCGATCGGCCTTGTGACGAACGCCCGCTACGACGTGGAGCATTTGCTGCCGTGGATTCTCCTGTCGCTCGGTCTCTGCAAGAAACAGCCCGATCCGGTCGAGGCGTACCATCTGTTCACGGAATTCCTCAACAGCGAGGCGAAGCAGCAGAGACGCGTCATCCTCATCATCGACGAAGCCCAGAGCCTCGGGGCGGAGCTTCTTGAAGAGCTGCGTCTGCTCTCTAACTTGAACGACGGCAAGATTTTGAAGCTGCAAATCATTTTGTCGGGCCAACCGGATCTTCATACGCTCCTGCAGCGAATAGATATGACGCAGTTCGCGCAGCGCATCGTCGTGGATTATCATCTGGAGCCGCTCTCGGAGTCTGAGACGGCCAACTGCATTCGGCATCGTTTGCAAGTGGCGGGCGGACACCCGTCGCTGTTCACCAACAAGGCTTGCGCACTCGTGCACAGGCTGACGCGGGGGACTCCCCGTTTGATCAATCAGGTGTGCGATATCGCGTTGACGTATGGGTTTGCCGAGCAGGCCAGAGTAATCACTTCCAAATTGATCGCGCAAGCTGCGCTCGATCGGACGAAAGGCGGAATCCTTCCCTTGGCGGCCCGGGAAGATCTGCCGGGATTGGCGAATGCCGCGGAGGATCCGGCTGAAATTGATGCGCCGGTTCCGCAGCCCAAGCCGGCTCCGTTGGCTCAACCGCCTCCGCAGGCCAAGGTTCCCCAAGAAACGGCGACTGCCAAACCGGTGAAAGAACCGGCCCCGGCGCGTACCATCGGTACGCCGGAGAGTGTTTACGCCCGCGGCATGGCCTTGAAAGGCGAAGGTCGGTTTCAGGATGCGATCGACATGTTCGATCTAGCCGGCAAGAGCGCGTCCCACTGGCTGAAGGCCCATGCGCAGATCGGACTGTGCTATCGGTCGATGGGGGAATACCAGGCGGCGATACAGGCCTTTCGCACGGCCTTGAACGACAACTCTGCGACGAGGAAAGATACGCTCGACGTCCAGTATTTTTTGGGCCGGACACTTGAAGCCGCCGGAAAACAGCACGAGGCATTGGCGGTCTATCGCCGCATTATTCAAGGAAGCCCCAAGTTCAAGGATGCCGCCTTTCGCGTCAAGGAACTCTCGGCGCTGCCGGGGCATTCGAAAAACGGCCGGCATTCGTCTGCGTCGGGCGGTTCCTGGTTCGATGGCGCTATTGAAAATCTTCAGCGCCTGATCGGCAGCAGCAAGTAGCGCGCTCCCGTCTTTCCGCTCTCGACTTAACCTGAGCCTCAGCCGCCACCTGCCTGCGGGTCGCCCGTGTCCTGGGCCGACCGCCTCACCGCCTCGTAGATCGGTCTTACGTCGCTGAGTCGTTCCCAACTCAGGATGCCGGTCGAGTCTTCGACATAGGACAATGAGCGCATGCCGTTTAACACGCAGGAGACGCCGGGCGTGCTGGCGAGCACCCAGAGCGCTTTGCGCGAAAGGCTCTCCTTGCGTTTGTCGTGAGGCAGGTAAGGATTGATGGCATCAGCCACCCGCTGTGCGCGTTCCCGGCTCTTGAGCGCGGCCTCCTGGCGAATGCCGGCGAGGAGCGCCAGCAGTTCCGGCACGTAGCGTTCCCGCCAAGCTTCCCACTGTTCCGCGACGGTACCCGTGATGAGGCGGGGAACAGCCTGAAAGACTTGATTCACGTGGGGGGCGATCATCTGGTGTTCTATGTGCTCCCAATGTTCCAGCCCTTGGAGGTGCGGGCGCACGCGGGCCAATTCCGAGGCCCAATCAAAGAAATCGGCAGGCGCTGTGCCCTGCCCCCCGTGTGGAATGGATGGCGCCAGGGTCTTCCGATACTCTTCTTCGAGAGACCGGACGGCGGCCAATCGAGGGTCGATGTTCGGCTGGGCGCCCTCGACGGGAAACTCCGCCAAGCGCAGCATGCCTGTTCCCTTGGCGGGCATGGCATTTAACGGCCGATTCACGAGGACGGCGATTCCTAGAGATGCGGCCTGGTCCAGCACTGTGGCGGCTTGGGCCGTTCCGTCGGCGCGCGCAAGGAACGGAAAACTCTCGAACAGGTTCATCGGACATTGGAGCACGGCAAAGTGCGCGCGGTTTTGGCCGCGTGAGGCGGCTGCGCGGGCGGCAGCTTCCATGAATCCGGTCAATGAAGTAGCTTCAGGGTCCGACGGTTCCCCCGCCACGTGGTTCGAAGAAACGCCGTACCATCGAATGCGACCGGCTTCAACCTGCGTTTCCAAGTAGGCGAAGGCCTGCTCGATACGCGCGTAAAACGCGTCGCGCAGGCGAGCGAGGTCGGCGCCGTCGCCCCGCGAGGCTTCTGAGAGGAAATACTCAGGATTGTGGAGGAGGCAGACGTCCAAGGTTTCCAGGCTCAGACGGTCGAGCGAAGAAGTCAATTGATCGGCGAGAAATTCCGGGTGGATGCAATGCCAGAGGCCCTCGCCGTATTTGACCATGTCCGGATAGGGACGTCCCGCTTGTTCTCGTCGCTGGGCCTGCTTGAGGTTCTCCCCTTGGACATAGCCGATTTTTGAGACGAGGATGATTTCGTCGCGCGCCACAGCGCCTGTCTCGACCGATTCGCGCAAGACCGCTCCGACCAGCCGCTCGCTTTCCCCATCCATGTAATTGGTCGAGGTATCGATCACATTGACGCCTTCCCGCAAGGCCGACGCGAGCGCCTGGGCGTAATCCGGATTGCCGGCGTCGATGCGGTAGCATCCGAATCCCAATTTCGAAGACGTGAGTCCCGTGGATCCCAGCGGGCCGAAGCCTCCTGCGAGGCCGGTAGGGCGGCTGCTTTGAGCGATGCGTTTGCTCGCATAGCGGGCCGTGCCTTCGGCCGTGGCTATTCCGGCGAGCGTCCGGCCCGATAAACGCGCCGGGGGGGTGGCGCCGTTTCGCGCTGCCGGGTGGGATGCGAGCGCCTTTTCCGCCTCCTGCGGGTCCGTAATCGGTTGTCGGCAGGAAAAATTCCGGCAGATATAAAGAGTCGGCTTGCCGTCCACGGCTGGTCTGCCTGCAAGAAGCGGGTGACCCGCTGTTCCGTCCTTAAGCGGGGTGCGGGCAATGATGCGATTGGGCAGGTAGATTCCGCGCGCGGCGTTACAAAGATCGGTTTCACTGCCGCTCCCGACAAAGCCGAGTTCGACCGGCCCTTCCGTCAAGAGATCCACGACGGCCAGACTTTTCGCGAAGGCTCTCGGGAATCGGGCGATCTGTTTGCCGTAAGCTCGGATCGCGTCGGTGGCCGCGTCCCGATAGTCCCGGCGATCGTCATGGAACGACAATCGAGCCAAGAGCATTGCGGCTACGGCGTTCCCGCCGGGGGTGGCGCCGTCGGCTCCTTCTCTGGCGCGCAGGATCAACGATTCGTGCTCCGACGAAGTCGTAAAAAACCCGCCCCTTTCATGATCGCGAAAGGCATGCAGCACATGATCGGCCAGTCGGCGAGCTGCGGCAAGGTAACGGTCTTCCCCGCAGGCTTCGTAGAGGTCAACCAACCCTTCTCCCAAGTACGCGTAGTCCTCCAACACGGCCGACAAGTGTGCGCGGGCCTTGCGGGAGGTGCGAAGCAGTTGCCCCGAGGGGGTCCGGTGGACGTCGAGGAGAAAATCCGCCGCGCGTTCAGCGGCGTCGACATAGCGGGGGATATTGAGCACCCTGCCGGCTTCCGCAAACGCCGATATCATCATGCCGTTCCACGCCGTCACGATCTTGTCGTCGAGGCCGGGGGGCACCCTGCGGGTTCTGGCCTGATAGACGAGAGGACGGACACGTTGAATCGTCTCCTGTAATTCATCGACCGTGAGGTTAAGGTCGCGCGCGATCTGCTCGATCGGACGGAGTCGATTGGGAATGCTCCGGTGTTCCCAGTTGCCCTGCTCGGTGATGTCGTAATAGGCGCAGAATCGCCGCGCATCTTCGTCGTTGTCCAGCGCCGCGCGGATCTCCGCCGGAGTCCACACGAAAAACTTGCCTTCGACTCCTTCGGAATCAGCGTCGGTCGAGGAAAAGAATCCTCCACGCTCATCGGTCATCTCTCGTCGGACATAGTCCAGCACTTCTTCGACGGTCCGGCGGTATGCGTCATGGCCCGTGACCTGGAAGGCCTCCAAATAGACCTTCGCCAGCAGCGCGTTGTCGTACAGCATTTTCTCGAAGTGGGGAACAAGCCACCGCTCGTCGGTCGAATAACGCGCGAACCCCCCGCCGATATGGTCGTAGATTCCTCCGGCCGCCATCGCATTCAGGGTCGTCGTGACCATGTGCAGGGTCGTAGAGTCTCCCGAACGTCGATAACAGCGAAGCAGCAGCGACAGGCCGGCGGCGGGGGGGAATTTCGGAGCTGAGCCGAATCCCCCGTACTGCGCGTCGAACTCACTGCGGTACTCGTGCACGGCGTCGTCGATCGTCGTTTCGCTGACGGAGGCGGGGAGGGGAACATGGGCCTCGTTCTTCAGCCGCTCCGTCAAGTCGCGGGCCTGCTCCTTGAGCCCTTGAGCATCCTTCTGCCAGACCTCCGCGATCTTCTTTAGAAGAGAGAGGAAACCCGGCCGGCCCCAGCGATCATCCGGCGGAAAATAGGTTCCGGCGAAAAACGGCTGCTGGTCGGGGGTGAGGAAAACGGTCATGGGCCATCCGCCCTGTCCTCGATTGAGCGTGACCGTGGCCGCCATGTAAATTTCGTCGAGGTCCGGCCGTTCTTCGCGATCCACTTTGATGCAGATGAAGTTCCGATTCATGACGACGGCGATGGCTTCATTCTCGAACGATTCCCGTTCCATGACATGGCACCAATGGCAGGCCGAATACCCGATCGACAGTAGAATCGGTTTGTTCTGCTCGGAGGCCAGCCGAAGCGCTTCAGGACCCCATGGATACCAGTCGACGGGGTTGTAGGCGTGTTGGAGAAGATACGGGCTGGTTTCGCGGATCAATCGATTCGGAGGCCGTTGGGGCGTCTGGCTCGTCATGGCGTCACCGTAACATCGGGTGAAAGAGGGGGTCAATGGAGCAAACAAAAAGGCCTACGGTATCTCTACCATAGGCCTTTTCACGAGCCGAAAAAGATCGGGGGCAAGACGCCTGAACGGCGCCGCGCCCGTCGGTCTTCCCTGGCCCAGCCTGCTCGCCTTC
>JBBILH010000106.1:0-9998 GCA_037445005.1 Nitrospira sp. | reverse complement strand
GCGCTACCTTGACACGGTAGAGGTCGACGGTTCAAGACCGTCCGCGCCTACCATCACGCCAGGGCATCCGATCGTCCTGAACGGTCGGGGTGCCTTTCGTATTTTTGCATCCTGCTGTAGGACCACGATTCTTATACAGTTTTCCTTTCTGCCCCGTGCGGGGGGTGGTCATGGTTCGGTGCGCGAGTGGACTGGCTGACTGCCAGGAAGGACAGGTTAGGTGCCCAAGATTACGTTGAAAAATGGGGCAAGCTACCAGGTCTCTGAAGGCCAGACGGTGGCAGAGGCTCTTGCTATTGCCGGCGTTCCCGCGGACTCCGATATTTTCGCTGCGACAGTGAACGGCCACCCGACTGACCTATCCGCTGCGATCAGTGCAGACGCTACCATCGACCCCCTCCGGTTCGATAGCCCAGAGGGCCGAGAAGTCTACCGCCATAGCAGCGCCCATATCATGGCCCAAGCCGTAAAGGAACTCTTCCCCGGCGCCCAACTCACGATCGGACCTGCCTTGGAAGACGGCTTCTATTATGATTTTGCTTTCGAGCGCCCGTTTGCGCCGGAAGACCTTGAGAAGATAGAAGCCCGCGCCATCGAGATAACTAAGCGAAAGCTCGGGATCACGAGACGGGAATTTTCCAAACAAGAGGCCATCGAGTTCTTCAAGGCCCGTGGCGAGTCATACAAGGTGGAGTTAATTCAGGGGTTTCCAGATGGCGAGCCGATTTCGGCCTATTCCCAGGGTGATTTTGTCGACCTGTGCAGAGGTCCGCACCTGCCTTCGACCGGCCACGTAGGTGCATTCAAGCTGCTGACGACCGCAGGCGCCTACTGGAGAGGTGACGAACGAAATCCGATGCTGCAACGCATTTACGGAACGTCTTTTCCGACGAAAGCCGATCTGGACGCGCACCTAGCCCGTCTGGAGGAGATCAAACGGCGGGATCACCGCAAAGTTGGCAAGGAGCTCGACCTCATTTCTGTGCAGGACGAGATCGGGCCTGGTCTTGTCCTTTGGCATCCCAAGGGGGCGGCGGTCCGATTGTTGATCGAAAACTTCTGGCGAGAGCAGCACATCAAAGACGGCTACGAACTGGTCTACTCGCCACATGTCGCCCGGCTGGACCTCTGGAAAACGAGCGGACACCTCGATTATTACCGCGAAAACATGTTCGCCCCCATGAAGCTTGAAGGCAGCGAGTACCAGCTCAAGCCCATGAATTGCCCGTATCATATCATGATCTACAAGTCGCACCTGCGGAGCTACCGCGATCTGCCGATTCGCTACGGCGAACTTGGGACGGTGTATCGATACGAACGAACTGGGGTACTCCACGGACTCTTGCGGGTCCGGGGGTTTACGCAAGACGATGCCCATTTGTTTTGTCGGCCGGACCAGATGGAAACGGAAGTCAGCCGTGTATTGGATTTTACGTTCTTTATTCTGAGGACTTTTGGTTTCAGCGAATTCGAGGTGTTTCTCTCGACCAGACCGAAAGAATCCGTCGGTTCCGATGAGCATTGGACCTTGGCGACGAGCGCACTCGAGGCGGCGCTGAAGGGCCGCAACATTTCGTACCACCTCGACCCGGGAGGTGGCGCCTTCTACGGTCCGAAGATCGACATTAAGATCAAGGACGCGCTCGGCCGCTCCTGGCAATGCTCCACGGTCCAAGTCGACTTCAACAATCCTGAGCGGTTCGAATTGAGCTACATCGGGGAGGATGGCAAGGCCCACCAGCCGATCATGATCCATCGGGCCCTCATGGGTTCAATTGAACGGTTCTTTGGAATTCTGATCGAGCATTTTGGCGGCGCGTTTCCGACATGGCTGGCTCCGGTACAGGCAAGAGTCTTGGCGATTACCGACGGCCAACGCGAGTTCGCCGCTAGAACAGTGGAGGAAATGAAAGCGGCTGGTTTCCGTGTCGAAGCGGACCTTCGCAACGAAAAGATCGGTTTGAAAATTCGCGAAGCAGAAAAAGCCAAGATTCCATTCATGTTTATCGTCGGTGACCGTGAGGTGCAGAGTAAAAGTCTCTCCGTCAGAGGACGGAGCGGAGTGAATCTCGGCACAATGACGGTTGCCGGAGCGTTAGATCTGCTCAAGGCCGAGGTCGACAAGGCCGGGCAGCAACTTTCACCCTTATCATGAGAGGTGGCCTATCGTCCCCAAGCTCCGCGTGAACCGCGAAATCCGTGTTCGGGAAGTCAGAGTGATCGGGCCTGAAGGGGAGCAACTCGGCATTCTCCCGACCCATGAAGCTTTCCGGCAAGCGCAGGAAACCGGCTACGACCTCGTCGAAGTGGCCCCGACTTCGGTTCCGCCCGTATGCCGCATCATGGATTATGGGAAGTATAAGTACGAATTGAGCAAGAAAGATCATCAGAGCCGCCGGCATCAGAAGTCCACCCAGGTCAAAGAGATTAAGCTGCGCCCCCGAACCGACAAGCATGATCTGGAAATCAAGATTCGGCAAATCAAGTCTTTCCTCGAAGAGGGAAACAAGACGAAGGTCACTTTGACCTATCGAGGCCGAGAAATGGCCAATCAGGAGATGGGACGGGCAGTAATGAATTCGGTTATACAAGAGCTCACGGATTCCGGCACAATCGAATATGCACCCCGTATGGAAGGTCGCAGCTTGATCATGATCGTGGCTCCAAAGAGCTAGTTCGCGCAGCTCCGCAATGCCTAACAAAAGGAATGCACGATGAAATTGAAGTCACACAGCGGTGCCAAGAAGCGTTTCAAGAGAACGGGTGGAGGACAGTTTACGCGAAAGAAGGCCGGGAAGCGCCACATTCTCACCAGCAAGAACCGGGAACGGAAGCGGCGCTTGAGCGGAGCAGTGGTGGTGGACGATACCAAGAAGGCCGCGCTCGAGAAATTGCTTCCGTATAGTTGAGCAAGCGGCCACGGTAGTTAACAAAAGGAGTGCTGAGTCATGCCACGCGTAAAGGGTGGGCCTAAAACACGAGCAAGGCGGAAGAAGCGGTTGAAGTTGGCGAAGGGGCAGTACGGCGCGAAAAGCCGGCTGTTTCGTTCGGCAACCGAATCGGTCGATAAGGGGCAACAATACGCCTATGTCGGTCGAAAGAATCGAAAGAGGGATTTCAGGCAGCTGTGGATTGCGCGTATCAGCGCGGCAGCACGGGCCCAAGGCCTGACTTACAACCGTTTTATCAACGCCCTGAAGAAAGCGAACGTGCTTCTTGATCGCAAGGTACTATCCGACATGGCGATCAAAGACAGCGCAGGATTCGAGAAGTTGGTCGGCCTCGCTAAGCAGCAGTTACCAGCGACCGCGTAAGCTAGCCTTTCGACATTACAAGCGAGAGAAAGGGGAGCGGCAAAAGCCGCTCCCCTTTGACCTATCATAACCCAAGCGGGCCTTCCGCTTCCGATCACTCGAATAAGTTGGCTTGAAACCTCCTTGCTATTATGGAGGGAATCCCATGCCTCGAGGCTGGCGTTTCCCGCCTTGCTCGGGAAGCTTGAGTATGCCCATGATAAATAGTTTTTCCTCTAGTCCGCCAGGCGGGACAGATTCACGTCGAATGCAACGAGCGGCATGGCAATCTGCCAACGTTCGAGCACGTCTGGATGGACCTCACCGATAACACCGAGAGGGACGCCGGCCACTACAATGCGCCCGGCGCGGCCTTCGAGGAACGAAGGGTGTTGCACCGGTTCAAGATTGTATTCTCTCCCTAAATTAAAAAGCAGGATTTCCAGGCAGGAATGGATTTCAGAGAAATGCGCGGCTGAATGGGCAATCACAGCTCCAAGGACCGTTTCGGTCCTCGAACCGAGTGCGTGCGAGGAATCTGGAATCGCCACGTCTCCTGCTTCGAAGATGCGATGCGGATAAAACGCCCGGCCCGAGGCAGTTTCAACCCGCAAAAGAGAGGGCAACATCCACTGGCGCAAACACGAGAACGTCAAGGTCATGGCGTTGTCGACCTCAACCATTTTCCCCCACTCGGTCCCGTCTAATCGCATGGCGCTGCGATAGTCTTCCGGCGAACCGAGAATATTTGAGATAATTTCCTGGAAGCCGAGGCCGACCATCAACTCGCGAGCTCGATCCGATATTTGTTCGATGCGAGAAAGCCCTCCCACGGTAAACTGCGCCGGCATCTCAGGGGCGAAAGTGGCGTAGCCTCGACTGATGGCGACGTCTTCCACTACGTCCATCGCATGCATGAGATCGTGGCGATAGGGCGGGAGTTTCGCTTTGACGGCTCCCTTAGCCGTCGACACATCGTAACCATACACTTCTAGCGCCTGCTTCACGGCCTTCAGGCCCAGTTCCTGCCCAAGCGCTTGCTCGATTCTGCTAAGCGGGATGGTCCGAGTTTTGCCGAGGTCCTGTGGGGCCACAACCCGTTTTCCGAGCGGTGTGGTTTTCGGGTACTCCACCTCGATTGGTCCGATCGCGGCGCCACGGTCGGCTAGATTCGCGGCAAAGATATTCAACGTCAAGATGACCATTGGGAGATCGGTCCCGGTGACTTCCACAAACAATTCGTCATCACCCACCTGCACTTCCCCGATCTCGCGGCTATTGATAATCGGCGGGAACGAGAGCGGGGCTTTCCTGGCATCGCGCAAGATCGGCAATCGACCCTGACCCGCCAGGATATGCCCGTGTTCCAAACCCTTCGGGTGAACCATAAGAATTTCCGACAGGGTCATTTCCGTTTCCATCCCTAAAGGCGTGAATTTCGCCTCATCCGGCTTGACTAATTCGTAGGTCACTGGAAACACGATCTTCTGAAGCCGGTAGAGCCCGATCGAGACCGTCTTCCGCTTGTGCCCGAAGAGATCGGCGAGCTTCTCTTGGGTCTGAATCAGTTGGGCAAGGCCTTCATCGGTCACACGATAACCCTTCGCCGTGCAAGCAGCGACGTAGGGTCGCACCGTTTCGAGTCCCGGCGCGACGATCACGCGGTGCACGAATTTCGACTTCTTGCCGAAGAAGTCGTATGGGGTCAGTTTCCCTTGCTGTTTGATGCGAATCTGCCTGGCAATGCCTTCGCAAGACCAAAGATCGGGCCTATTGCTGTCTTGGAGTTCGATGCGCAGCTCGCCCGTCTCTGCCGTGTGACCTTTCAGCTCACCCTTCACAAGCATGAGCAAGTCTTCCAGCTGCGCGATAGTCAACGGCTTCTCGGCACGCCCGCCCGCCAGCAACGTTTCCAGATCGCCTTTGAAGATTGAAATCGTGGGCATGGGCTAGAAAAGACCTCTGGTTGTACGGATGAGATCAAGACTGTCCGTGAAGAGTTCCCTGATATCGTGTATGCCGAGAGCCACCATCGCCATTCGATCCAACCCAAGGCCCCAGGCAATAACCGGCACATCGACCCCTAAGGGGAGCGTGACTTCCGGACGGAACAAACCTGCACCGCCGAGTTCCATCCATCCCAACCGTGGATGGCGCACGTGCATTTCCACGGATGGTTCCGTGAACGGGAAGTAGGCCGGCAAGAATTTCACCTCCTTGGCCTGGGCTACTTCACGGGCAAAGAGATTCAAAAGTCCCAACAACGTCCGGAAGTTGATGTTCTTGCCCAATACGATGCCCTCGACCTGGAAAAAGTCCGTGGCGTGAGTCGCATCGACCTGGTCATAGCGGAAGCAGCGCGCGATTGAGAAATATTTTCCCGGTACATTCGGAGATGCAGACAGCGTCTTTGAGGACACCGCAGTCCCTTGGCTTCGCAGCACCAATCGCTTGGCCCGCTCGGTGTTGAACGCGTACCCCCAGCCAGTTGATCCGGTCTTGCCGCCGTTCTCATGTGCTTTCTTGACACGCGAGAGGAATGGTTCGTCGATCTTCGTCGCATGCGTCGGATCCTTCACGAAATAGACGTCGTGGATGTCGCGGGCCGGATGAAACTGCGGCATGAACAGCGCGTCCATGTTCCAGAACTCCGTTTCAACCAGCGAGCCGCGCATTTCCTGGAAGCCCATACCAACCAGCTTGGCCTTCACAGTGTCGAGAAACTCGCGGTACGGATGCTTTTTGCCTGTGGCGATTCGAGGAGCACGGAGGCTGATCGTGTACTTGCGGAACCGCTTGCTCCTCCAGTTGCCGTCTTTGAGGAGCTCCGGACTAAGCTGCGAAACTTCCTCAGCGGCCCCCTGTTTTGCCAGGTGTTCTGCAGCGGCAATGCCGAACGCAGACAGCTTGAACGAACGCGACACGCGCTCGTCCACGCGGAACGGTTCTCTTGCGTTACCGCGTTTTACCGCATAGTCTTGGATGAGCTGCCGATCGAACTCAGCGAATTCTTCCAACGCGCAAGGGCCTTTCTTGATCTGCGACAGCAACCCCCGAACCCGTTCCGCAGTTTGACTCGGCCGCCCGGTCGATTCGATGCAGCCTCCTTGCACGATCAGTAGTGCCCCTTCTTTTTTCAGCCTCCCGACCGCCTTACTGACATCGGAAGCATCGAGCCCATGCTGCGCTTGCAGCTCTTGAATGGTCAGCCGTTGGCCGGTGCCGGAAGCACTTTTCGCCGCCGCCAACACAGCTTCGATCGGCGCTTGGTCGGCACTGTACTTCTCGCCGATGGCAGTGAGTGTAACGACGGGGGTGACGGTTTCCTTATCGACGACTAGCAGTGACTTCGCCAGCAACCACTCGATCGCCATGCTGAGTTGCGAGGGTTCGAGGGCCGTGGCAGCAACCAGTTGTTCCGTCGTGAGGACTGATGACGGATTCGCTTCAAACCCGCTGACCACCTTGATTTCGAGGGGGTGCAGACTGTCGATGACGGAAGAGATATCCACCCAAAGCCTATCGATGCGCGGGCGCCGGTTGTCCTGCGGCACGCAGGGCGGCGATGGTTCCGACGTAGTCCCGGCTGCAGAAAATGGCGGACCCCGATACGAGGACATCGGCGCCGGCAGCGATCACCTTGGCAGCGTTATCTACTTTGACGCCGCCGTCCACCTCCAACAACGCCCGGCCGCCGGCTCTGTCGATCATTTGGCGAGCCGCGGCAATCTTGTTGAGGCAGGACTCGATGAATTTTTGCCCGCCGAATCCCGGATTGACGGACATGATCAGAACGAGATCTACGTCGGGAAGAATTTCTTCGATCGTGCTGAGCGACGTCGCCGGGTTCAATGTGACACCGGCCTTCACACCTCGCTCCTTAATGGATTGCACCGTCCGATGGAGATGCGGACAAGCCTCCACATGCACCGTCAGATAGTCCGCGCCCGCTGCCGCAAATTCTGCGATGAAGGCATCCGCATTCGTCATCATCAGGTGGACGTCGAGCGGGAGCTTCGTCACTTTCTTCAACGACTCGACGATCGGAGGACCGACCGTCAGATTCGGCACAAAGTGTCCGTCCATCACGTCGACGTGGAGCAGATCAGCGCCGGCACGTTCGACGGCAACCAGTTCGTCGGCCAAGTGGGCAAAATCGGCTGATAAGATCGAAGGCGCGATAAGAATTGGCCTGGCCATTAGGTCGCCCTTTTTAGACGCGCTGCATAAAACCCGTCCATCCCGGCTCGGTTTCCCATTGTCGAGAGATCTCCTTGTCTTGTGAGAAACTGCTCTCCCGCAGCAGGTATCCAGGGGGCACTGGACTCTCGATGGAACTCCGCGTGACTTTTTAGGAATTGCTCGATGACGGTTTCGTTTTCTTCCGGCTCGGTCGAGCATGTACTATAGACCAGCACGCCACCGGGTCGCAAGCGAGACGCCGCCGATCTAAGGATATCGACCTGTAGTCGGTGATGCCGTCCGAAAGCCGCGCTGTCTTTTCGCCACTTTGCTTCCGGATGCCGACGCAGAACACCGAGACCGCTACAGGGAGCGTCGACGAGAATACGATCGAACTGTTGGTGCCTCGACAGAACCTGTTTCTGCCATATCGACGAGTGCCGGACATCGCCGACGACAGGCGTCACGATGGAGATTCCCAACCTCCGACAGTTTCCCTTGAGTAGTTCCAGGCGAGCACCTTTTCGATCGACCGCATAAACGACCCCACGATTGCCGATCAGCTCTGCCATGTGCGTCGCCTTCCCACCGGGAGCGGCACAAGCATCGAAGATGACGTCCCCCGGCTTAGGATCCAGAATTGGAGGAATCAACTGCGCTGCTTCGTCTTCCACATAGAATAGCCCCTCATCGAATCCCGGAAGCGAAGTGATGGGTCCGCCATGTTCCAAAGAAATCCCGACCGGACTGATCTGTGTGGCCCTCACCGCAATTCCGCCCTGTACGAATCGGGCGAGTAGCTCCTCGCGTGTAGTCTTGAGCCGATTCACTCGCAGCGTGACTGGGGGAATGTTGGTGGCTTGCTCGCAGACTCGCTCCGCAATTTCGACCCCGACTCGGTCGATCCACCGCCTGCTGAGCCATTCAGGTACTGAATGTTTGACAGCCAAGTATCTTGCCGTATCGGTCTCAAATGATGGCCAAGGGGGGGCTGGATCACGAATGAGCCGGCGGAGGACCGCATTGACGAAGCCGCTCCAGTCGTGTTTGAGCCTATTCTTCATTGACTTAACGACTTTGACGGATTCGTTCACGGCAGCCGAATGGGGGATACGATCCAGGAAGAGCACTTGGTAGGCCCCGAGGCGAATCAGCATCTGGACGACCGTAGGGAGCCGCGTTATCGGCTTGTCAAGCAGGGGGTCTAATCGCCAATCGATTGTGCCTAAACGGCGTAGCACGCCGTAGGTTAGATCGAGGGCAAGCCCGCGGTCTCGGTTATCGAGCTGGTTCAGCCGTAACGCGCGATCTAAGAGCACGTCGACGCCCTCATCGGAGTCGACTGATTGGGCGAGTACCGACAAGGCGACCGAGCGCGCGGGAAACGGAGTTTGCGGCTGTCGCGGTGAAGTGTTGGCTGCCATGAGGGCTGACATCCACTCGGCTACCGGATTTCCATTTGGCTCATTCGCGTTCCCGGTGGAATCGGATGTCCAGACAGATACTGCGCCGCCGTCATGCGGCGACCGTTGGCCGGTTGAAGTTCTTGGACGGCCAAAAGCCCGTTTCCGGTTCCTACGTGGATCGCATCTTTGGCGACCGTAGCGACTTTGCCGGGGGCAAGATCAATGGTTGAATTAATGGCGATGGCTCGACGGATAACCCAACGCTCTGTCCCGTAAAATGTGTATGCACCTGGCCAGGGCGTAAGACCTCGAATACGATTGGCGATGGCCGAAGCCGGCAGTGTCCAATCGATGGCTCCATCTTCCTTCTTGAGCAAGGGCGCCATCGTTGCCATGCTGTGATCTTGCGCCCGTGGCCTCAACGTACCTGCTCTTAACTCTGCTAGTGTCTGCACCAGCAATCGCCCTCCAAGCTCTGCCAGTCGGGGGGACAAGCTGCCCGCAGTATCATCCGGTCTTATGGGAATGGCCTCTTGTAGCAGCATGGCACCTGTATCCATGCCTTCGTCCATCAGAATTGTCGTAATGCCGGTCTCTGTTTCTCCGTTGATGATTGCCCACTGGATCGGACCGGCGCCTCGATACTTCGGCAAAAGCGAACCATGAACATTGATACAACCCTTCGCTGGCATCGAGAGAATAGCGGGAGGAAGAATCCGTCCGAACGCTGCCACGGCAATGAGATCAGGACTCCAGGCCGCGAGCGACGCCAAAAACTCAGGATCTTTCATTTTCGTGGGTTGGAGGAGAGGGATATTCTCCCGTTGCGCGACAAGTTTGACCGGAGAAGGTGCGAGTGTCTGGCCCCGGCCTTTCGGACGGTCCGGCTGTGTAACGATACCGACCACATCGTCAGTAGATTTGAGTAATGCTTCAAGCGATGGTACGGCGAAATCCGGTGTCCCCATGAAGACGATCCGCATAGGACGCTTTAGCATCCATCGGACACGAAAGCAACGGTGGACCAACGGCTGGTTTGACTTGCTGACAAAGGCTTTGTTACTATCCGCGCGCGGGGTGGAGCAGCCTGGTAGCTCGTTGGGCTCATAACCCAAAG
>JBBILH010000105.1:617-10125 GCA_037445005.1 Nitrospira sp. | reverse complement strand
GGTGCGGCGCGAAGTCGAGGAGGAATTGGGCATCGCGGCGGCTTCGCTGCGGATCGGCAGCGAGGCCGAGGAAGTATTGCCGAACCGCTCTATGACCGAATACACCCGTTCAGGAACCACCCCGAGCCGTTGACTCAGCTGAGCCAGAATCCGGCCGTTCGCCTGGTGCAACACGATCTGGTTCACATCATGAAGATCCACTCCGAACTCTTTAAGGAGTTCACGAATCGCGTGTTCCACCTTCTTCACGGCCAGCCGGAACAGCGGCGCCCCGTTCATCCGCATGGTATGGGACTTTGCGCTGATGTGTTCAGCGGACGCCGGCATCCGAGACCCTCCGGCCGCGATCCGGATGAGATCGTGCCGGCCACCGTCGGCATGAAGCCTGATTCCCATGATTCCCGCGGCCGGCGGTCCCATGACCTTTTCACCACGCACGACGACGGCCCCCGCCCCGTCGCCGAACAACAGAGCCGTGTCCCCATCGGCAGGATCGAGCACGCGCGATTTCACTTCCGCCGCTACGACCAGACACTGCGTCACCTGGCCGCTTCGCACCATGGCATCGGCCATGGAGAGGCCGTAGAGGAAACCTGAACAGGACGCGGCGAGATCGAAGGCCGCTACTCCGGGACAACCGAGCTTCCGCTGAAGATGGCATGCAGTGGAGGGAAAGGTCATGTCGGGAGAGGTCGTCGACAGTACAATCGCATCGATGGAGGCAGCCCGGACTCCCGCCGCCTCCAATGCCCGACGCCCCGCCTCCGCGGCCAAATCCGATGAGGCCTGGTCCTCGGCAGCCCATCGTCGCTCCTTGATGCCGGTCAATCGGGAGACCAGGCCAGGATCGATGCCGAGGGCAAGGCCGGCCTCACGGTTCGCGACCACGCGGTCAGGCAGATATGAGCCGGTCCCTATGATTCGCGATCTCAGCATGGTGGTCGGCCCAGGGATCCCGCAAATATGCAATCGGCTTAGGTTCCGCGCGGGATTATAGGTCCCGAAGCCGGAGGGGTCAACTCGGGCATTCCATTGATTTTGCCGAGTACTCCTGCTACAAATCTTGAATCATGATGTCTTCTTCTGCATGGGGGGCGGCCGGTGGTAACGCGCTCTTGAATTGGAGCAGATTCGGGGCGCTCCTTCTCGTCGTCTGCCTGATCGCTGCCTGTTCGAGCACCCCGAAACATGCCGATCAGACCGCGAAGAAAGCCGTCGGAGGAGTGGACGAGTCCATCTTCATCGGAGACGCCATAGAGAAAAACTACGACCCGAATGTCATCATGAAACGGGGCGAAGCCTTTTTTGAAAAGGACGAGTATGCCGAGGCGATCGTTGAGTACAACCATTTCCTCGACCTGCACCGAAATCACGTGCTTGCACCATACGCTGCGTTCCGGATCGGCGAAAGCCACATGAAACGGGCCAACGGCGTCGAGCGGGATCCTGAACCCGTGCAAAAGGCCATTGAGTCCTTTGAACGCCTCCGCCGGGATTTTCCGGGGAATCGCTATGAAACCCAAGCGGTGGCAAAGATCCAGGAATGCCATGACCTCCTGGCCCAGATGCACCTCTTGGTCGGGCAGTTCTACTACCGCCGGGGTTCATACCTCGCTGCCGCTCATCGGTTCGAGCAGATCATGAAGGTCTATCCCGACAAGACAGTCGCGCCCGACGCGCTGTATTTCTTAGCTCTGAGTTATCATGACTTGGGTGCAGACGACTGGGCCAGCGAGAAACTGGTCCTCCTCGCCGAAAAATATCCCAACAGCAGCCGTTCGAGCGAAGGGGCCCGACTTCTGGCAAAGCTTGGGGGGACCAAACCGGCCGTCATGATCGCCAAGGAACCGGCTGTCCCCGAGACGGCTCCCTCCGCCGCACGACCAGAAACTCCCCGCAGCGCGCAAGCCGGCGGCGTCACTCCCAGAGTATCGAACGGACTCTTGCAGCTTCCCTCCGCCACCGCGTTGGGACAGGGGTTTGTAAATTGCCGGCTCGGCGCCTGGTGCTAGACAGATCTAGATCTGGGTGCTGAGGACGCAGTGCTGAGTGTTTCGAGGGAAGGCTCGCGAGAAGGTCTGATGCACTCTTGGTGAGGCGCTGGGAGAGGCTAAGCGCCTGCTACTGCCCCAGATACCACCCGATTCCGTATCGTTCCAAAAAACTTGTGATGATCGTCAGCGAGTTGGCATAAATCATTACTCCTACGACGACCAACAAGACCCCGCTGACGGTTGAAACGCCCCACAAATAGGCTCGGGCCTGTTTGAAGTAGGCCAAAAACCGGTCCACACCCAAAGCCGTCAAAAACAGCGGGAGCCCCAAGCCCAGCGAATAGCTCGCCAACAGCAACACCCCGTTCATCAACGAATCAGTCGTACTCGCATACAGAAGGATCGTCCCCAGCACCGGCCCCACGCAGGGTGTCCAGCCCGCCGCGAAGGCGATGCCGATCAGGAACGATCCTACGTATCCCACCGGCCGGCTTCGAAACTGAAATCGGTGCTCCATCTGCAGGAAGCTGATGTTCAGGACGCCGAGCAGATACAAGCCGAAAACGACGATCAAGATGCCGCCGAGGCGCCGGATATGCTCCTGATATGTGATCAGAATCTGGCCGACAAAACTGGCCGAGGCGCCGAATGCGACGAAAACCGCCGAGAACCCTGCAATGAACAGCAGAGCGTTGACGATGATCGCCGCTTTGAATTTCGAGCGGGCGTTCGCGTCGGTCAACTGCTCGATCGAGAGTCCGGTAATGTACGAAATGTACGACGGAACCAGCGGCAGCACACAAGGAGACACAAATGAGAGCAGACCCGCCGAAAACGCCGCGACCAATGAGATCTGGGAGATAGACTGGGTCATGGGCTCATGAGCATCTTAATGAGTTGGTGCGCTTCGGGCGCGGACCAATCGCGCGCGCCGAAGATCTGCTGGCGCACGACGCCCTGTCGGTCGACCATGAAGGTCATCGGCAAAGTCCGCGCCCCGTAGGTCAAACCGACCCGAAAGTCGGCGTCGTGGAGTATGGGAAAGGTCAAATGATGTTCTTGTTGAAAGGGTCTGGTGACCGCTGTTCCCTGCGCATCGGTGGCTACCGCGAGAATCTCAAAATCTTTTCTCGGGTAGGTTCGATAGAGCTCTTCCATCGCCGGCATTTCTATCCGACAGGGGCCGCACCAGGTGGCCCAAAAATTCAGGAGGACGACTTTACCGCGCAAGTCGGAAAGCGCGACCATCCTGCCTTCCATGTCTCTGAGTTGGAAATTCGGCGCCGTATCGCCCGCTTTCACCAATCCCCGTTGCGCCGCCCGCAGGGCATCCCCCTGCCCCCCTACCCCCGAAGCCGAAGCAAGCCCCGATGCGGCCATCAAGGCGACTGCGATGAAGAGAGCGACGATCATCCCCCCGCCTCCGTCGAAGCCGGCGCCGCGGGCTGCGCGGCCTTTGGGGTGATATTGAGCAACTTCGTGATAACTTGCAGGCTGTCGAGTCTGGTCCAATCTCGAGGCCCGATGATGATTTCCCGAATAATGCCCTGCTGATCAATGATGAAGGTTTCCGGAACCCCCATGCGCTTATAAGGCTTGTCCGTCTTTCCCCAGGAATCGATCAAGACCGGAAAGGTCAGATTCATGCCCTTGACGAAAGGCGGAATGTCCTTGGTCGTCGTCACTCGGTCGATGCTGACGGCCAAAATCACCAGCCCATCCTTCTCGAAATTCTTGTTGAGAATCTCCATCGACGGCATCTCTTCCTTGCAGGGTTTGCACCACGTCGCCCAGAAATTCAAGAAAACCACCTTGCCGCGATAATCGGACAGCTTCACGGGCCGGTCGTTCAGGTCGTTCAGCGCGAAGTCCGGCGCATTCTTGCCGACCTCGAGCGGTTCATATTTCGCGCTCTGCATCCACACGAGGCCGAACACGCCGGCGAGAATCGCCGCACCGGCCAGGAGAATGAGAAGACGAGAACCTCCAGATTTGCTGGTTGCCTGCAACGGAGCAGGATCGGTTGATTCATCCATGGAAGTAACAAGCCATTGAACGCCGCTCAAGAGTCTCGATTGCCGCGCCATCGGCGGATGACTGGGCACCGGCGACTCGCCGGAGTCAGGCGTATGCGTGGAGACCCGACAACAAGAAATTCACACCCCAGAAGCAGAAGATGACCATCAAGAAACCGAACACGGCATAGATCGCCGCGCGGCGGCCTTCCCAACCCCTTGTCATCCGGGCGTGGATATAGGCGCCGTAGATCAGCCATACGATCAACGACCATGTTTCCTTCGGATCCCAGCTCCAGTAGCCTCCCCATGCATAGTTGGCCCACATGGCGCCGAGGATGATTCCGAACGCCAGCAATGGAAATCCGATCGTAATCGCCTTGTAGCCCAACTCATCGATGGTCTCGAGGTCGGGAAACGCCGCGTAAAACCCGCCGGTTTTGCCCAATCGCTCCGCCCGTTCCTTGAAGAGATACATCAGCCCCAGGCCGCCGGCCATCGCAAAGGCGGCGTAGCTTGTCAGCGTGACCGAGACATGGATGTAGATCCAGTAGCTGTTCAGCGCCGGCACGAGCGGCTCAGCCGTCTGGTACCTGTACGGCAACAGCGAGGCGGCCCCCATCGCGATGAATCCGATACCGACGACGAAGGCGCCGATTGCCTTGATCTTATAGCGGAGTTCGAGGAGCACGTAGCCGAGTATGATGGCCCAGGACACATAGGCCATGGCTTCGAATTGGTTCGACCAAGGAGCGAACGTACCGGAATGCTGCATCCGTTCAAAGGCTCTAGTGAACAGCGCTGCCGAGTTGACGATCCAGCCGAAGACGGTCACAAGTGTCGCAACCTGCCCTAACTGTGTAGCCCATGCGCCGTCCCGCTCATCGAAATCGTCGGTCGGATGCCCGGCAGGAGCCAGGGCCATTGAGGGCCTACGCGCAAAAAGATAGGCGATGTACAGCGTCAGCGAAGCCAGATACAGCCAGAAGGTCATGTCGAAGAGAAATAATGAGCGGGCCATGGCTCCTCCGTCTCGTAGATTCTTGAACCGTCCTCTTGACTATCATACCCAAGACCGGCGGGGTTTGACCACTGCCTCTAAGGTGAAAACGCCTTGATCTTGTCCGTCAACTTCTTGAATTCTTTTTGAAAATCGATCTGGCTCTTGTGCGTCGTCCCGCCGATATGGACCGTGACTCCTCCGGACGCCGGAACGATTTTCGTCCAGAGCCTCCGGTGGTAGATGAAGGAAGACAGCGTGATCCCCACCACGATCATGGTGGAGCCGAGCCAGACGATATTGATGCCGGGATTCTTGGCAATCTGAAGGCCTGTGTATTTCTTCGGCTTGTAGCCGACCAGCTCGAACTGATACTTCGAATCCTTGATGTCGAACAAATCCGGGAATTGATAGAAGATCCACGGGGTGGCCTGCACGGCGCTGCGTTCATTGACGGCCAGCTTGATCGCCGGATTCGCGTGCTCGACGGTCTTGGAGTAGACCTTCTTTTCCGTGGAGTTGAAAGCGAAGTCGGCGACAAAGTCCGTCAGGGACAGTTTCAACTTGAGATCGTCGACGGGCTGCTCCTTTTGCCATTCGAGATCGACGGTTTTCAAGACTTTGTCGGTTTCTTTGTCCTTGATATTTACTCGAGCGATCTCGATCTGATCCCAGGCATCGCCGTAACTGGACTGGTAAAACCAAATTCCCTTGTAAACAAGCGGATCGTTGACGGTGATCGTCTTCGTTTCCTTCGCCTGCCCCCCTTCGAGGACGGTCAGCGTGCTGTTGTACGATTTCACCGACCCGTTTTCGTGATAGTCGATCCAGAACTTGTCGATCTTGAGATCGAAGTTCCCTCGCGGAATGTGATAGGTTTGTCCTTCCAGACAGACGCCGAACTCGGAGAATCCGTAGTAGCTTCCGAGGAGGCCGCCCAGAACGATCACGGTGGCGCTCAAGTGCGCCATGTGCGCGCCCACCCGCCCGAGCACACCTTTTGTGGCATAGAGCGTCACTTCACCCGGCTCGTTCTTCGCCAAGACTTTATAGCCTTTCTCGACGAAGTACTGAGCCAATCTCTGCGCCACCTGTTCTTTGCTGCCTCCGACGGAAAGTTCCGCCTGTTGCTTCATCCCCTTGATAAAGGCCATCGTGACGCTGACTTTATCTTGCTTCATCGAACGCCATACGCCGGGGAAGCGCTGGTAGAAGCATGTCAGGGAGTTGACACACAGGAGCCCGAGGAGACTGGTGAACCACCAGGTGTGGTAAACATCGGTAAATCCCAGGCGGAGAAACCAGCGATAAGCATTCTCCCCGTATTCCTGGACATAGGTTTCAGGACGTTCGCCCTGTTGGATGACGGTGCCGATCGTAGCCGTGACGGCGATGAAGAGAAAGAGGAACATCGCCAGCTTGATCGAGGCGAAAAAATTCACGAGTTCACGGGAAAACTCCTCCCAACCAAGTCCGGGGGTCGGAGCCTTTACCCGCTCGTTTTCTGGCAATGATTCGGACTGGCCGTTCATCCTAGATCCAGTTCTTCCCGCCTATCGGACACACAACCTCTACGGCCCGTGAAACCCGACAGATTTTGGGCGAGGAAGGGTCGTGTACCGGAGGGCACCCCCGTCGGGCGGCCGCGGAAGCCCCCGTAGAACGGGAGAGATACTCGAAGATCGGCATCATACAAGTGCCGGAAAAGTGCTGTCAAGCAACGAGGGTTCAAGTGCAAGGTAAGCAGCCCCTACAATGGAAAGACGAGATAGTACTATCGAATAGATGGACAATAGGCCCCCTTCTCCGTTACTATCGCCGAAAGTTTCCAGAGTACTACGTAGTTGCGGGCGGCAAGTCTTCCGCCCTCTTTACAGGCAATGCGGCCAACAGCAATCGAAATTTGAGGAGTCGTATGAGAAACAACTACTTGTTTACGTCAGAATCGGTCACAGAAGGGCACCCGGATAAGATCGCCGACCAGATTTCGGACGGTATTCTCGATGCTATTATCGCCCAGGACAAGTACAGCCGGGTAGCCTGCGAGACTATCCTGACGACGGGTATCGCCTTCGTCGCCGGGGAAATCTCGACCAAGGCCTACGTCGAGATACCCGACATTATCCGTCAGGTGATCAAAGACGTCGGTTATAACGACGCATCGTGGGGGTTCGATTCCCACACTTGCTCCGTGCTGACCGCCATCCATCAGCAATCCACCGACATCGCGATGGGCGTGGACTCCGGTGGTGCCGGCGATCAAGGCTTGATGTTCGGCTACGCGACCAACGAAACGGTCGAACTCATGCCGATGCCGATCGTCCTGGCCCACAAGTTGACGCGCCGGCTGGCGGAAGTGCGGAAGAAAGGGATCCTTCCCTGGGTCCGTCCGGACGGCAAGTCGCAGGTCACCGTAGAGTACAAGAACGGAAAGCCGTTCCGCATCGACACCATCGTCGTTTCCACCCAGCATAGTCCCGACGTCACGAACAAGGTCATCGAGCGCGGCATCATGGAAAAAGTCATCAAGCCGGTCATGCCCAAGGGTCTCTACGATCCGACCAGCGTCAAACACCATATCAACCCGACCGGCCGGTTCGTCGTCGGCGGTCCGATGGGCGACACGGGATTGACGGGACGCAAGATCATCGTCGACACCTACGGCGGACACGGCAGTCACGGCGGGGGCGCCTTTTCAGGCAAGGACCCCACAAAAGTCGACCGCTCCGCTTCCTACATGGCGCGCTACATCGCCAAGAACATCGTGGCGGCAGGTCTCGCGGACAAATGCGAGGTGCAGTTGGCCTATGCAATCGGTGTGGCCGATCCGGTCTCCGTGCTGGTCGACACAAAGAACACGGAAAAGGTATCCGTGGACAATCTCGACAAGTTGGTCCGCAAACACTTCCCGATGACCCCGCGCGGCATTATTGATCACCTGAAGCTGCGCCGGCCGATCTTCAAGAAGACCGCGGCCTACGGCCACTTCGGTCGCAATGAACCTGAGTTTACCTGGGAAAAGACCGATAAGGCCAAGGCACTGCGCAGGGACGCAGGCCTCTAATCACCCACAATCGACAGGCTGAGGCCAAGGTCAAGGTTCAGTAACCGAGGCTCAGGCTTAGGGAGCGGGGCTGGGTTTCAGACCCAGCCTCAACCTTAACCTGAGCCTTCTTTTCGACGAGGAGGAACAAGTGGACTACGACGTGAGAGATATCAAGCTGGCCGACCAGGGCAAACTCAAGATCGAATGGGCCGAAGCGACGATGCCGGTGTTGCGGCTCATCCGCAAGCGGTTCAAGCGGCAACAGCCCTTCAAAGGCGTGCGGGTCACGGCCTGCCTCCACGTGACTACCGAGACCGCCAACCTGATGATCACGCTCAAAGCAGGCGGTGCCGACGTGCGGCTTTGCGCCTCCAACCCGCTCAGCACCCAGGACGACGTGGCGGCCGCGCTCGTCCAGCACGAAGGCATTCCGACGTTCGCCATCAAGGGCGAAGACAACGCGACATACTACCGCCACATCGAATCGGCGATTGCCCATCGCCCGCACGTCACGATGGACGACGGCGCCGACGTGGTCTCGCACCTGCACTCCAAACGGAAGGAACTCCTGAAGAACGTCATCGGCGGCACGGAAGAAACCACCACGGGCGTCATCCGCCTGCGCAGCATGGCGGACAAGAAGGTCCTCAAGTTCCCGGTCATTTCCGTGAACGATGCCGATACCAAGCACATGTTCGACAACCGCTACGGCACAGGCCAATCCACCATGGACGGCATCGTGCGTGCGACGAACCGTCTTGTCTGCGGTTCCGTCGTCGTCGTCGTCGGCTACGGCTGGTGCGGGCGCGGCATCGCGATGCGGGCCAAAGGGATGGGCGCCGACGTGGTCGTCACCGAGATCGATCCGTTGAAGGGATTGGAAGCGGTCATGGACGGCTTCCGCGTGATGCCGATGGAGCAGGCGGCCCCCATCGGCGATTTCTTCGTGACCGTCACCGGTAACATCCACGTGATCCGGGGCGAACATTTCGCCGTCATGAAAGACGGGGCCATCGTGTGCAACAGCGGCCACTTCAACGTCGAGCTTGACATTCCGGCGCTGGAGAAGCAGGCCAAGAAACGCCGCATCGTCCGCACCGGAGTCGAAGAATTCACTCTCAAGAAGAACGGGCACCGCGTGGGGAAGGAGGACTGGTGAACCTCGCGACGGCGGAAGGCCATCCGTCCAGCGTCATGGACATGAGCTTCGCGAACCAGGCGCTGGGGGCGGAATACATCGTGAAGAACTACAAGATGCTCGAGAAGAAGGTCTACCCGGTACCCGCGTCGATCGACAAAGAAATTGCGCGGCTCAAGCTTGCGGGCATGGGCGTGGCGATCGATCAACTAACTGCAGAACAGAAGAAATATTTGGCGAGTTGGGAGATGGGGACATAAGGGGGAAGCGTCGTTCCCCTCGCTCCAAGCCTCTCAGAGTGACCCTCCCGGCCTT
>JBBILH010000105.1:0-607 GCA_037445005.1 Nitrospira sp. | reverse complement strand
GGGAGGAAGCCTTCGGAAATTCCTTCGCGGACTCAGTCAGTTTCCGCTTTCCTTCCCGGCAAAGGCTCGGCTGGTCCCCACTCTTCCGGCAGTCGCTCGGGAACAACGCTTCCCCCTTCCAAATAATCTCGACGCCACCCGCCATGAGCCATTTCCCAATCTACTCGTTGTGCGCGCAAGAAGAAGGCTGCCTCGTTTGAGGCAGCCTTCGTTTTTTCTGTGAGAGCGGTAAGCCAGCGCCGCTCTAATGCTCGCTCTAGAAAACCTCCTCCCTCGCCACCTTGGGGGAAAGGAGAAGAGAAATATAAAGGCCACCCCTCCTAGGTGGCCTTCGTTACTTCCGAATGCAGAGTTCTCATTCCTCCGCCCAGGTTGCTCCATAGAGTCCCAGGACCGCCTAGCAGAGCGGTAAGAAACATCCGAGTTCCGCTCTGATGCTCGCCCAAAGAACCTCCTGTCCCGTTACCTTAGAGAGCGCGCGAGGGCACCGCGCTGGCCGATAGGCTGCGGTCCGAGGCATGAGGACGGTAGCGCAGCCTGAGGCGTAGCACAGTCGAGCCGCGGCTTTGAGCAGAGTAGGCCGGATTATTCGAGTTGATGAGCTACT
>JBBILH010000104.1:0-10387 GCA_037445005.1 Nitrospira sp. | reverse complement strand
GTTGCCCGTGCCGGAGAATGGGGAGGGCGAAACCCAGATCGCATTGTCGCTGGCCGACCACGACAGTGTGCCTCCTCCCGTATTGCTGATATTTAGTGTTTGCGGAGAAGGATCACCGGCTCCTTGTTGAGCTGAAAATGACAAACTGGTAGGGCTGACCCCGATGCTGGGAGGAACAGGCGCCGCGGTGACCGTGACCGACACGGGTATCGTGATAGGTTGGGCTCCTGTTGCGCTTACGGTGACTGTGGCGCTATGCGTTCCCGTGCTAAGCCCGGTCGGAGAGATGCTAAGGGCGATACTCCCATTTCCTGAACCCGTTGCCGGTGTAACGGAGAGCCAGGCTGCGTTGTCCGTCGCCGACCATGCCAGCGTGCCCCCGCCTGTATTGCTGATTGTGAGCGTTTGGGGTGAAAGAGAACCATTTCCTTGAGTGACAGTGAACGAAAAACTCAACGGGCTGGCTCCTATCATCGGTGGCGCGGGAGGAGGAGAGGGAGGAGGGGGTGGCGTCACTATGGGTTGAGGCGCAGGCGGAACGATGATCTGGGTGATGGTGGGTAGCTCGGAAACAAGATGCTGCACGCTTCGACCACGACTTTTCCCTCCCCCGCTTCCGCCGGGGCTCGCCACTGCCGCCGTAGAAGTCGTGGTGGGAGAGGCCGCCAAAGTGGATGCAGCTTGGCCTGATGTCACAGAGGGTTTCGCCGAGGGAGCTGAGAGCGTTTGAATAGCAGCGCTAATTGAACTCGCATTGCTTTTCAGGATGGGACTCTCATCCTTGGAAACGGATGTTCTCTGTGTGACGGGCGCAGAGCTTTTCGCCTCTCCTGCAACTTCCGCATTATTCCGCTGATGAGCGACTGCATCGAGTTTGCCGCTGGTAGGAAATGCAGATTGAAGAGGGGGCCGTCTGATCAGCCGATGTGGCTTGTCGGCTGTGGCAACCCCTCCTCTTTTCTCCTTCTGCTTAACAACTATTGAAGCGTTTGGCGTCAGGGAGGACTCGGTACCCAGGGCTGATGAAGCAGGCCAACCATGTGATACCGCGATGCTTATTGCGAGGATGAACAGGCTATATGGGCGTTTGTGGCGTTGTAATGAGCGCATAGGCGAGGTCCTCCATGTTTCAAAACCTGCCATAGCAGTTCTCGATGAAATAGTTGGACAGGGTGTGTTTGGACTGTTCGACTGAATTCTCGGATTGTCCTGACCTCGATTCCTCATCAGGGAGCGAGCAAGAAAGCAAGAGTAGTGCCCTCATCTTGTTTCATAGATCAACGAGAGGGAAATCTGTCACATTATTTATAATTCAAATGGTTACGAGGTGATCCGACCAGGTCGAGTAATAGGATTTCGTTTCCTTTTCGATTTCGCCGGTCAGAGAACTGCATTCGCATCCAGACACTACAACAGCATTCCCGTAACGCATATCTTGATCTAACCCTGACATCAATGGCTCGAAAGTGGCCATGGTAGAGCCTTCCCAGCCATTCGTTCGGACGGTCTAGGTGGATTTTCATATTACCCGTTTCATTGACGAAACGGGATTCTTCTGCCATTCTCTGCCTTAACATCGGGAGGATTCAGATGGGTCGTCGTATCGAGAGAGTTCGAAAGGTCGCAGTCGTCGGGCTAGGCTATGTGGGGCTTCCCATCGCCGTGGCGTTCGGAAAGCAGGGGTCGGTCATCGGATTTGACATTAACAGAGAGAAGATCAATGAGTTGCGCAACGGGATTGATCGTACGGGGGAAGTGTCTTCTGCCGATCTGAAGATGGCAGATATTCACTTTTCTGCGGAGCCGACCGATCTCAAGGCGGCAGATTTCATTATTGTCGCGGTGCCAACTCCCATTAATGAGGCGCTTCAACCTGATCTGACAGCCCTTCAGAAGTCGTCCGAACTGATAGGCGCCAATCTCGCTCCCGGCGCCATCGTTGTCTTTGAATCGACGGTCTATCCCGGCGCGACGGAGGAGGTGTGCCAGCCGATTCTTGAAAAAACTTCCGGGATGAAATGCGGAACGGATTTCAAACTGGGCTATTCCCCTGAGCGGATAAATCCGGGCGACAAAGAGCATACGCTGGAGCGAATTATCAAGGTGGTTTCGGCTCAAGATGCAGAAACGCTCGATATCGTAGCTGAAACCTACGGGAAAGTCGTCAAGGCCGGTATCCATCGGGCTTCAAGCATCAGGGTTGCGGAAGCGGCGAAGGTGATCGAAAACACGCAGCGAGACTTGAATATCGCGCTGATGAACGAACTGGCCTTGATTTTTCATCGCCTTGGGGTCGACACGAAGTCGGTGCTGGAAGCGGCAGGGACGAAGTGGAACTTTCTCAAGTTCTCGCCTGGATTGGTCGGCGGGCACTGTATCGGGGTCGATCCTTACTATCTGACAAGCAAGGCTGAGTCCGTGGGGTACCACCCTCAAGTCATTCTTGCCGGCCGTCGCATCAATAACGGCATGGGCAAGTTTGTGGCCGAGCAGACGATGAAACAGTTACGTGAACTGACCAGGCCGATCAATGATCTCAAAGTCGCCGTCTTGGGTCTGACGTTCAAAGAGAATGTCCCAGACCTTCGGAACAGCAAGGTCCCCGACATCATTCACGAGCTACGGGAATACGGTGTGCAAGTGCTCGTTCATGATCCAATTGCGGATCCCACGGAGGCGGTGCATGAGTATGGCCTTCAACTGAGTGGTTGGAACGAGATAAAGGATGTCGACGGGATCATTGTTGCGGTTGCGCACCGTGCCTATGCGGAGATGACCATTCAGCAATTGATTAGGCCCCTTCGCGACCATCGGCAAGGAGTAGTGATGGATGTGAAGTGCATGCTTGATCAAAGCACAGTTCCCAGTACACTCAAGTACTGGCGTCTCTGAACCCCTTCCAACAACCTTCTGCAACTACCTGCTTTCATTCCCGCTGGCAGAACTCCAGCACCCTTGCCAATCCCCTCTTCTTGTCCCCTGTCATCCTGCCCGAAGTCTTGTTCAGCCTATGCCTCCCTCTGAATTCAAAACCAAACAAGGACTGTACTTCATCGCTACATATAGGTAGAATCCAACCTTGCCTCCACAACCTGTTGGAGGTAGAGTAGGCTCCTACTGGCATCATTATTCCAATTTGCCGGAGCCGGTCCTCTTTGATTTTTTTAGATAGTAAACGGGAACCTATCGCCACGTGAAGTCTCATTTGCTTAGTGTCAAAACCCCAGTCACGGTTCTTGGACTGATCGCTGTCATCAGCGGATGCGCTTATTTCGGCTCGGCGGATGTCAAGCGGGGGGACCAGCACCTCGCAGCCGGTAAATGGGAAGAGGCGACCTTGGCGTACCGTTTGGCGCTGAAAGACGACCCTTTTAACCTCTCGTTGCAAAGTAAGTATGCAATGGCCCGTGAACGAGCCGCTGCGGAGTATGAAGAGCGCGGGAGATCGTTTCTCAAGGAAGGCCAGATCGATTCGGCGCTTGAGCAGTTTAGGCGGGCCTTGACGATTGATCCGGCAAACCCGGCATATCAATCTGACGTGGCTCAGGCAAATAGGTTGAAAGAGTCTCGCCAGCAGGTTCGAGAAGCTGAACGCATGGCTCAACTAGGGCGCACCGACGAAGCCCTCGACGGATTCACAAAAGCGACCGAGCTTGATCCAACATATCATGAAGCGCTAGAGGGAATTACGAGGCTAACCGAAGAGCAGCAAGCGCTGGCCCGTGAAGATCGCCGCAAACAGCCGATCACGCTTCGCTTCAGAAATGCCGGGCTCAAAGAGGTATTGGAAGGGATCGGCAAGGCCGGCGGCGTCAATATGATCTTTGATAAAGATGTTCGGAATGATCCCGTCACCATCTCCATTCAGGACACTCCGTTCGATGACGCGTTGAACCTTATTCTGAACAGTAACAGTCTGTTTTCTCGTGTCGTGTCTCCGGGGACAATGATCATCAGCCCGAATACGAAGCAAAAACAGGAACAGTACCAAGACCTGATGGTACGGACCTTTTATCTGTCCAATGCAAAAGCCAAGGACATGGCCGCTCTGCTGAAAGGGATGCTTGATTCGAAGCGGATGCACGCGAATGAACAGTTGAATACGATCGTGATTCGAGATCAGCCAGAGAAGCTGGAAATGGCTGAGAAGATCATTCTTGCGAACGACCGGCAGGATTCAGAAGTTCTCTTCGACGTAGAGGTTCTTGAGGTCGATCGTACGGTGGATCAGACGTATGGCCTGAGCTATCCGAAGCAGATCGCCGGCGCCATGGTCCCTCCCGGCTTTGCCGGAACGATCGCAGGAGATGTTGCGCCGCAGTTTACGTTTGAACAGTTGACCAGCTTGGGGAAGGGAAACTACCTGCTGAAGCTTCCCACCAACGTGCAGCTTGATTTCTTTAAACAAGTAACGGATGCAAAAACACTTGCATCGCCGAAAGTTCGAGTCGTCAACAACAAGAAGGCTGAGATCAACATCGGGGACAAGCAGCCTATTCTCTTGTCGACGACCAACGTGCTGCCGGGACAGGCTGCTACGGGGGCGGTGCCGACGACTTCGACGGTCACCTCGATCGAATTCCGAGACACAGGGGTGAAACTGACGGTCGAGCCGGCGATCCACCTGGGAAATGAGATGTCGCTGAAAATGAAAATTGAGGTGATTCGCCTCGGGGAGCAGGTCAGCTTGCAGGCCAATCCTCCCATTACTCAGTTCAAATTCGGCAATCGATCCGCCGAAACCATGCTGAACGTACGCGATGGGGAAACGATCGTGCTGGGTGGATTGCTCCAGGAGGAAGATCGACGGACGCGGGTCACCATCCCATGGCTTGGCGATCTGCCGGTTATCGGGAACCTCATCAGTTCATTCAGAACGCAGCGGGTGACGACGGAGGTCATCCTTACTTTGACGCCTCATATCGTGCAGTCGATGACCCCGCCGGGCTTCAGCAAACAGGTGTTCTGGTCCGGAACGGAATCGACGTATGCGACGGGACCGCTGTTCACACCGCAGGACAAAAAGAGATTCGCTATTAAGACCCTGGGAGGGGCGTCTCAGTCGGCCCATCCCGCCGGGCTGGCTCATTCACCAGGAACGGCGAAATCTTCTGCCACTCTCGCCCGTGAGGTGGCTTCGGGCCCGATTGCGTCCATCACTCCAAATAATTCGGTGGTCCCGTTAGGCAAGGAGTTCAAGCTTTCTATTAACGACGAACGTCTCCGGCCGAGCTCAGACGATGTATTCCGGCTACGGTACGATTCGAAGGTGCTGGAGTTCAAGTCGTTGGTACACGGGGAAATGGTGAAGCAAGAAGAAGGGATCGGGCAGGACGGTTCCATGAAATCAGGCGAGGAAGGGTCCGTTGCCTTCAGAGTGGCGCAATCGGCTCCGAGAGCGGCCGGAGGAGGACGGACCGTTACCGCGACGTTCGTGGCAAGAGCTTCTGGCGTTTCACCCGTCAATGTCGCGTTGGCTGGGGGAGACGACGATATCGCAGGTAATTCAGGAGCTGAGGGAAAAGGGATTGTGAGGGTCAGGTGAAAGAGGCCGGCGTGACGCTGCTTGAACTGATGGTCACGCTTACCATCGTCATGATTCTCGCTTCGGTTGCTTTCCCTTTGAGCAAGGTCTCGGCGAAGCGGACTCATGAAATCGAGCTGCGACAACAATTGCGTCTTATGCGAGCGGCCATCGACACCTTCAAGATGGAATGGAATAGGGACGGTGATGCGCTGCTTGGTCCGCTCTGCGTGAAGAACAAGCTGGCCTGTAAAGACGTAACAAGTATCTATGGATATCCGAAATCACTGGATATGTTGTTGGGAGTCAAACTGACGAGCGAAGAGGCGACGGTGCGCGGGACGACGATCCGTCGATATCTCCGGACGCTCCCGCTCGATCCGATGACGGGCAAGGCCGATTGGATATTTCGGTGCTACAAGGATGCCCCCAAATCGGCCAATTGGTGCGGGGACGACATCTTCGATGTGATGACGCAGAGTGAGGACGTGGCCCTTGATGGGACAAGATACCGCGACTGGTAGAACGTGCGATCCGCGCCAATGCGGGTTTACGCTCATAGAGCTTCTGATAGTCGTATCCATCATAGGAATTCTTGCGACGATGGCGGTCCCGACGTACCAGACATCGGTCATCAAGGCCAAGGAAGCAGTCTTGCGGCAAGACCTCATGACGTTGCGCGACGTTCTCGACCAGCATCGCGCCGATCAGGGGAAGTATCCAAGCTCTCTGCAGACGTTGGTATCAGCGGGATACCTCCGGGCGGTTCCCAAGGACCCTTTTACGAATTCCAACATGACATGGCAGGAGATCACCGGAATTACCGAAGAAGGAGTGATCGACGTGTTTTCCGGCTCAGAGTTCGTCGGCACGAACGGGACTCCTTACAATCAGTGGTAACATGAGACACTCTTACCCGTACAAGGCCACCCTTCAGAATGTTCGATGCAGTCGCCCACTTGCGGTTTGGCTACAGCCCGCACTGTTAGGGATTCTTGGGTGTTCCATGTTGCTCCTGGCCGGGTGCGGCGAACTCGAGCCTATGATCGAGCCTGAGGTTCAGGACCTTCAACTCACCGTAGACACATTGAAAACCCAAGTTCGTGATGATCAGCGAGTCATGGCCGAGCTGCGGACCGAACTGGAGTCGCGGCGCCAGGAGCTTGCCGACGCCCAAGTGGCCAAGGCTCAACTTGAAGGACGCGTGAGAGAAGCCGAGCGTCGCGTTGCAGAAGCCAGGCATGTCATCAATCTGCAACGGGAAGAACTGGCGGCGGCCAGAATGGAACGGGAACGCATATCGAGGAGCAGCGCTCAACTGCAGAGCCATATGAGAAAGCTGCAGAAGCATGTTCCCAAGGCGGAAGAGAGAGAGGAGGGAGATCTCTCCATCTCGCCGGCTTCAAACGGTGCGGTTATCAAGAAGGCGCCGAGAGCCATGGCTGTACCGATGGGGACCGATCCTGAGCCGCCTTTTTCAGCGTCAGCGGAAAAAGCGACGGCCTCACCGGCAGCGATGATTACGCCACAGCCTTCCGTGAATGCGTCCAAGGCGAACGGTTCTCAAGGCGCCCAGGTTCGCACCGTCTCGGTGAAATCCGGTGACACGCTGTGGGGGATTGCTCACAGGTACCAAGTCGATCTCCAGCAACTTCGCGCGCTCAATCGTTTGACCGGCAACAACATCTCCGTCGGGCAGGCGATCTGGCTACCGGCGCCGCAATCTGGAGGGGGGCAGAAAGGCGAAACCGCGCCCTAAAAAGTTCCATCCCTGTTGATTCTGCTTCAGTTACCGTAAACATGGCAGTTTTCTCCTATAGAGTTGCACGATCGGATGGATCGACCTATGACGGATGGGTCGAAGGAGAAGACGAGCAAGTCGTGCGATCGAAGCTCGAAGGGCAGGGGTTCCTTGTCTTCAAGGTGCAACGTCGGGGCGCCGCTCTCAGCGGTGCGTCATTCAGCCTGCAGTCGCTTCGAAGCTTGCCTCTCAGCGAGTTTCTCGTTTTCAATCAGGAATTGCTCGCTTTAGTGAAGGCAGGCTTGCCTATTCTCCGTGTCTGGGACCTCCTGATCGAACGGGCAAAGCATTCTGGTTTTCAAGAGGCGCTTCGATCGGTTCGCCAGGACATTAGGGGGGGAGCCTCGGCTTCTGAAGCGTTGGCCAAGCATCCGGCCTATTTCCCTGAACTCTACATCGCGTCGATCAAGGCGGGTGAACAGTCCGGAAATCTTCCGGAGGTTCTGAAGCGATTCATCGCTTACTTAAAATTGATGATCGGACTGCGACAGAAACTCGCGAAGGCCCTCGCTTATCCGGCATTTCTGGTGTTTGTCGGAATCGCCGTCATTGGATTTCTCTTGACGTATGTGATGCCCACCTTCGTTTCGGTGTACGGTGAATCCGCCAAGAGCCTGCCGATGGCTACGCAAGCGCTGATCGATTTGGCCGGGGGAATCAAAGTCTATCTCGTGCCGGGTCTTATCGCGGCGACGGCATGCGCCTTGGGGGCTCGTGCGTACTATGCCACGCCGGCCGGCCGTCTCGCCGTCGATCGACTGTGGTTGGGCGTTCCAGTGGTGGGACAAATTTCGGTCAAGCACTATACCATCCAGTTGAGCCGAACCCTGGCGACAATTCTCGCCGGAGGAACTCCGCTCGTGGACGCGTTGCAAGTGACGAAAGGAGCTATCTCCAATCGGTACGTGTCGTTGGGCGTGGGAGAGGCGGTCGGTGAAATAAAAGAGGGAGGGACGCTCGCGTCGGCGCTCGAACGTCCGGGTGTCTTCCCGAAGCTGGCCATTGAGATGCTGTCTGTTGGGGAAGAAACCGGTTCGCTGGAGACGATGCTCTACGATATAGCTGAGTTCTACGAGGGGGAGCTAGATCTTCGGTTGTCGCAGTTGACTACGTGGATTGAACCCGTGCTTCTACTGATTATGGGCGTACTGGTGGGCGCCATTGTCATTGTGATGTATCTGCCGGTGTTCCAAATGGCGGGTACAGTGTGATCTGATTGAAGCCGAAGGCTTCTGTGACTAAGGTGTTTGGAAGTAACCACATTGCAAGGGTGAAACGATGCCCGGAATGAGCGCGAGGCCTGCGCTTGCCGATGTTCTGGTTGGAGATGGAATCCTCCCTCGCCAGACCGTTGAGCAGGTATTGGACCGTTTGGGAGGGGTGCCGGCTATGTTGGGCTCTACCCTGGTGAGCGAAGGGGCGCTGTCAGAGGAGCAGCTGGCTCGGGCCCTGGCCAAGCAATTCGGCCTTCCCTTCGATCCGCTGACGGACTTTCGGGTGGATCCGGCATTTTACTCCTCGATGTCGGTAAAACTGATGCAACGCCATCCTTTCGTTCCGATTGCGGAGCAGAACGGCCGGCTGACCGTCGCCATTCCTGATCCGCAGAACCTTCTGGCGATCGATGAATTAGAACTCATGCTTGGGCGCTCCCTCGATCTCGTCATCAGCCCGAAGACCGCGATTCTAATTGCATTGGAGAGAAGCGAAGGTTCAAGTCAAGCGCTTAGGGAACTCGAGGCCGAGTACCGGTCGGTTCTGGTCAAGGAGGACGAGCGGGGCGATGAAATTCTGACCATCGACCAGGGAGGGGAAGATCAAAGCCCGGCGGTCAAACTGCTCGATTCCATCCTCCTCAGCGCTATGCAACGCCGGGCGAGCGATATTCATATCGAAGCGGCTGATCGAGCCACCAAGGTGAAGTTCCGCGTCGACGGCATCCTTGTTCCCGCGATGGAGCCGCTCGATATCCGCCTCCATGCCCCGCTCGTGTCCCGCCTCAAGGTCATGTCCGATTTGGATATAGCCGAACGGCGGGTCCCTCAAGACGGCAGTTTTCGAATGCGCCTGGACCGAAAAACCGTCGATTTCCGTGTTTCGATTCTGCCCAGCGTCTTCGGCGAATCGGTCGTCATCAGAATCCTCGATCGCGAATCGATAACTGCCGGGGTGTCGACCCTTCGCCTCGACCGTTTGGGGTTTAATGAAGAGGATCTCAAGCGGTTTCGACGTGCCATCACGAGACCGTACGGCATGGTGCTCGTCACGGGACCGACGGGAAGCGGGAAAACGACTACTCTGTATGCGGCCATTACGGAGATGAATGTCCGTGAAGATAAACTGATCACCATCGAAGACCCCGTGGAATATCAGCTGTCTGGGGTCGTTCAGATCCCCGTCAACGAAAAAAAAGGGTTGACGTTTGCGCGAGGTTTGCGATCCATCCTTCGCCATGACCCGGATAAGATTATGGTCGGTGAGATCCGCGATTCGGAAACCGCGCAGATCGCCATCCAATCCGCATTGACGGGCCATCTGGTGCTGACCACAGTTCATGCCAATAACGTCTTCGACGTCATCGGGCGGTTCGCATCGATGGGAATCGATGCCTACAATTTCCTCGCTGCCTTGAACTGCGTACTGGCTCAAAGGCTGGTCCGAATGATTTGTCCCGCCTGTCGGACTCGGGTCAAGCTCGACCAGGTGTTGGCCGAAGAGTCGGGCCTCGACTTCGAGGAATACAAAGAACTTCCATTTTATGAGGGGAAAGGCTGTCATGAATGTCATGGCACCGGATATCGTGGCAGGAAATGCATCACCGAGTTTCTGGATCTGACGGATGAAATCAAGGAGATGATCTTAGCCGAGCGTCCGCTCTCGGAGATTCGGTACCGGGCCGTGACGGGAGGCATGATCACATTGAGACAGTCGGCCGTCCGCAAGGTCGTTCAGGGTTCGACCACGCTCCGAGAGATCAACCGTGTTACCTTCAATGAGGAGGCCTAAGGCTGAACATGTGGGGAATGATGGACAGCCGTCCCCGGTGGTGTCTCAAGATCGGC
>JBBILH010000103.1:5649-10461 GCA_037445005.1 Nitrospira sp. | reverse complement strand
CTTTCTTGAAGGAAATGCCTGCCATGTTGAGATTGAGCTCATCGACCCTGGGTGTCGTGCTGCGGCTTCGGAACCGATGGTTGTTGGGGGAATTCGTACTCAGCAGGTAGGCCGTATCGACAAAAGCTCCGAACTCCCACGGCCTTCCCTGATGGCTGCTCGATGGAGTGTTTCCGATTGCCTCCACGTCCGACGCCTCGACTGAACGTGGAGCACACGTACCCGCCGTCAGTATGACCCATACCAACAGCGCGAAGATTCTCGTGCCATTCCCGCGAGGAGCCATCGACAACTCCTTGACACCGGTCCGCATATCCCGTACCCTAAGGCCATACATCGTGGGAGCAACGACGCTTCCGCGAGTGCGAACTGGACAATGGGGTCCTTGCTCTTTCCCGGGCAAGGACCTTATTTTTTTCGGACTATACCATGGAGGCAATGGAGCCTCCCCGCCACGGCAATTGCTTTGGTATCCGGACAAAGACGCCCTTTGGCCGTTCGAGGCGATGGACGTCTTGTTTTTGGGGGAGGCTCGCGATGACGAGGACCAAGAACAGCAATACCTGCTACTTCCTGCTGGTCGGCATGCTTGCCTGCGGCGGATGTGCCGAGACTCTGTTCTCTCACTCTGGAACCACCAAAGTCGTGTCTCTCGCGATGGAGGCGCCGAAGTCGCTTGACGCGAAGCGCATCGTGGACGTACTGGAAGCGTCGACCGCGCACGCGCTTGGAAAACCGGTCACCGTCGATGAGCAAGGTTTGAATACCCGCACAGCGGACCTATCCGGTCCTATCATTCTCTTCGAGAAGGTCATTGAACTCGAAGGGCTCGGAAAGGTCTCCATCCCTTCCATCGTCTGCCCCGGCGCGCTCGCTTCCATCCACGCCCTTGTGTCGAATGGCCCGGGGCTCAAGCGGATCAGCGTCTGTGTGGTCGCTTTGGACGGCGCGACACGGATTTACCTGACTGAGGCAACCAGCGGGGATGCGGAGACACAAAATTCAATGGACGACTCCGCCATGCCCGCCATCCTCGCTCGGGTCGGCAAAGCGGTCTCCGAGCGCTTACCGGAGGCATATCCGCTTGGCCGGCCGGAGGTGCATCTCGCCGGAAGACTCTCCATCCCGTCGGGAAAGGAGGCCGACGCCACCCTGCGAGGAGTCGATCGACTGGCAGGCGCTGCCGGCCCCAACCATGATGAGGAAGCGCACGCCAATGTCGTCCCGTTCGTGTGTTTTGCGCCGAAAGTGAGAGGCGCAGCAGTGCGGGAACGTCCTGGAGGAAGCCGGGTGGTCGGCACACTCGACACCGATGTGATCGCTCTCGGAGAAGAACCAAGCAGAGATTCATTTCTCCATGTTACGACCCGGGAAGGACGAGAAGGGTGGATCAAGCGTAGCGAGGTGCGATGGACCCCATGCCCCCTCGTATAGAGAGCAACGAGCTTGTATTTCGGGTCCTCGGACGCATAAGCTGGATGCGTTCATCCCGCACCATGAGGCGGAACGTGACACGGATCATCACAAAGGAGGGAATCATGCGAGCTGGTGTAGCAATGGCCATCGGTATCTGTCTCGGTGTGACAGGGATGTGGTTTCTGTCCTCTCTCCAGACCAACCACTCCTACGTCGAATCCTCGGCGTGGGCGCAATCGGAAGGGTCTTCCAAGCCGGAAAAGCCTTGGACGGCAGCCGAACTCGATGAGATCGCAAAGTTTTACGACAACGCCGCCGACACCGTCGAGGATGAAGCCCTGCAATATGAGCGAACAGCCGCCTCGATCACCCCTCTGACGGACACGAAGGGATTTAGGCGGTCAGCCTTGACCATCGCCGCGCAGGCCAAATGGAAACAGTCCTCGGAACTGCGACTGCTCGCGGCAGAGCATCGGGATAAAGCCAAACGGATGTACGCGAAGGAGCGAGGGCAATAGAACGCTTCCGCGGGAACGATTCTACAGAAACAACACGAAAACAGCGAGGGGAGACGGTACTAACCGTCCCCCCTCGTGGTCAACAGCTCTTTTTTGTCCGCCTACACGGGGAACCCACGGCTGTAAAGCCGTGAAGGTCAACCGTACTCAATCCGGGCTCTTCTTTCCGTACATCACCTGCGCTTTCTCGAAATGCTCAGCGTACAGAAGTTCCATCCGTTTAGCTTGCTGACGATTTTCCTGCGCCGCGGTCGTCAAGGCGCCGCGCCGAAAGCCCTTCGGGTCTTCGTAGCCTCCGATGGCTGAAGCCAGCTTTTCATACCGGTCGGCCTTGGCATCCAGCTCATTCGCCTTGTTCTGGTACAACATTGCTGCTGCCATATGATCGTCCGCATTGCCGTTCGATGCCAGCTTGCTCTCGAGATGACCCGGCAGTACTGTTCCACAGCCGGTGAGCCCGAGAAAACCTATTATCAGCGCTGTCAATGGAAGCCTTGATACCAGTGTCCTGTTCATAAGGTCACCTCCTTGATGAGTCCCCTCCAGCATTTCGTACGGTCACTCTAGTCTAAGGGGGAGGTCGGGCCCATCAGGTTGACACCCGAAGAGGAGCCCTAAAGCACCTGAGGCGTTCGGGACCGCACCAGCGGAGAGAAGAACGCGTACTTCAGCCGGGGCTTGAAAGGCCGGGTGCCGGCACGGGGCTCAGGATTCCGTGGAGACGAAACCTCTCCGGACGGCGTAACGGACCAGTCCCGCGACATCATGAATGTCCAACCGGCGCATCAGTTCGGTGCGGTGTGTTTCCACCGTCTTCACGCTCAGGCGCAGCTTGTTGGCGATATCTTTGGTGGAGCAGCCTTCCGCAATCAATTGAAGCACTTCCCGCTGCCGAGACGTCAACTCGACGGCAGATCCCTGTTTCTCTTTCCGATGAGCGAGGTAATCCTGGACCAGATGCCTTGAAATGCTGGGGCTCAGGTAGGTTTCGCCTCGCACGACGGCTTTCAGCGCCAGTTCAAGCTCCGCCGGCTCCGCGCCCTTCAGCAGGTATCCGGTGGCTCCCGCATCGAGGGCTTGTCCGACGTACTCTTCGTTGGCATGCATCGAGAGAATGATCACCCTTACCTTCGGCCACTGCTTGGTGATCCGGCCGGCCGCCTCTAACCCGTTCAGGTTGGACATGGCAATATCCATGATCACCACGTCAGGTCGGAGCTTCTCGACCACCTCGACTGCTTCGTGGCCGTCGCTGGCCTCCCCGACAACCGTCACGCTCTCCAGACTGTGCAAGAGGGCCTTCAGTCCGGCTCGGATCAGCACGTGATCGTCGGCAAGCACGACACGGATCGTCATCGACACACCTTCTTAACGGCGATTCCGGCCTTCCAATGGTATGTGAGCCCGTACCTGAGTGCCGCGGTTCGGTGCGGACTGTATGGTCAACGTGCCTCCGAGAGCCCTGGCCCGCTCACGCATTCCGAGCAACCCGAGCGTCCGACGGTCGGAGGCTTCGGCCATCGTGGCCGTCACCGAAAATCCGTCTCCGTTGTCCGTCACAGCGAGGTCGAAGCCTGATTCCGTATCCTGCAATCGTACGTCAAGCCTCGTGGCTTTGGCATGACGCAAGACGTTCGTCACCGCTTCTTGCACGATGCGAAAACAGACGACTGATGCATCGACCGGCAGCGAACGGGAAAATGATTCGGCGTCGACCTGGACCTGAATTCCCGCGCGCTCGGCCTGTCGCATGACATACCAGCGGATGGCCGGAACCAACCCGAGATCGTCCAGCAGCGAGGGTCGGAGATCCAACGAAAGGTCCCGCACCCGACCCAGCAATGTATCCAAAATGTCCAGGCTGTCGTGTAGGCTCTCGTTGACCTGCGTCGTGTCCGAGACACGTTGCATGGTCTGCAAGTTCATCTTCAAGGCCGTCAATGCCGTGCCCATCTCGTCGTGAAGATCGTGAGCAAGAGTTCTTCGTTCCTGTTCCTGGACCTGCATGAGCTGCTGCGAGAGCGCCTGCAGTTGGGTATGCGCTTCTCGGAGTTGCTCCTCGGCCTCTCGGCGGGTCAGGTAGGAAGAGAGACTGTCCGCCAACGAATCTATCAGATGTCGCTCTTCGGCGAGGAAAGGGCCTTCCGATTCAGGCGGCATCTCCCGAAGGTAGGCAACCTCCACGGCTCCGCGTCGTCCGGTCGGTGTCACCAGTGGAGACTGTTGCATCCAGGAAGTTTCGCGAAAACCGGGGGTTGTAACGACCAAACCGTCGACGTGAATACGGGCGGCGGTGACTTCCGGATATTGCCAGGCAGGAGGCAGGAGCGACGCGATCTGTGAGAGCAGATCTTCCAAGGGTTTCGCGCGGTCTTGGAGAAGCCTGACCGTCCCGTGCAGCGCCGTTAATTCCTTGACCCGCTCACCGAGGTGGTGCAGAAGGCGCTGTCGGTTCTCCTCACTCTGATCCGTACTCGTCGTGGAGAGGAGCGGGGCTTTCTGTGCGGGATCGATCCGTTGCCGAACTCGTATTTGGGGAGATCGCGGAGGCTTCAGTCGTCGTCGGCTCATGGCGGGTTCCTCGCCGGAAGTTCGCTTGTTGGAGGATCATACCGGCGGGAAGATTCGAGAAACAAGCGAGTGGCAGACCAGGACGGTTTCTCGCACCGGCCGGGCTCCATTCCAGGCGACGTTTCTCCCCGTGCGATCGGCGCGATGAGAACGGCGGTCATGAGGCCGACTGCGGCGATCCGTTTCCACCTGGGATGCTCCTCTCGATCTTCGTGAGATTATCCGTTGATCAGTTGCCGTCCCAATTGAGTCACTGCCCAGAGCAAGAACAGGCTGTAGACGAAGCCGAAAAACCAGGGAAAACTCA
>JBBILH010000103.1:0-5627 GCA_037445005.1 Nitrospira sp. | reverse complement strand
GGCCCACCACCGGCGATGTTGTCGAAAGGCCCAGTTCGGCTCGAACACCGGCGGATCGTTCAGCGGATCTTCAATAGATCGGCGCATCTCGTGAAGTTGATGGAGCCCTGTGAGCAATTTCTGCCCGCTCCACCGGGGCCCTTGTTCGATCCCTCTTAGTTTCCATTCCCAGAGCGCGTTCTGCCCGGAACAGCGACCCAGCACGATCGCCATCTGCCAACAGAGTAGAATGCCGAACACGCAAAGCAAGCCGATTAGGATCGTAAAGGGCAATGCCAAGGATTCCCGAGACACAAGGAGGCCGATCACGGCGACGAAGATGGAGTTTGCCGTCAGGTAGTCGGACAGCATCGAATGGTAAGCTCGGACCCCTGACGTCCAGAGCCTGAGCAAATGCTCATAGGTATCGCTGAGCCGGACCTGCTCAACCTCGGTCATGTTCGGCCTCCGTCATGGTCCCCAGGCATTGATTCATTCTTCCCATCCGTGCACCCAGTCGCCGACAAAATGGGACAGCGTCACGACGCAGACCGCAATCAGAAGGTGCTCGCCGATGACTTTCCAGGGGGCGATCGATTGCGCGCGAGCCACGAAGTAACTCAGCCCCGCCAGGAGAAAAAGGCCCCAGAGGATGCCGGCAAGCATGGCCGCTTGGAGCGAAAGGAGCAGGACCGGGACGACGAATGTGGACGCGATCGCGAGTTTCGCGAGAAAGGTCGCTACGGTCGATTCCCACACGTGATGCATGGGTCCGCTGTTCTTCGATTCTTCGGATAAATGAATTCCCATCGCATCCGACAATGCGTCCGCGACCGCGATGGTCAGAATGCCGCCGAGCACGACCATGCGCGAGTGCGTGCCGGCATGCAGGCCGACCATCAGCCCCAGCGTCGTGATGACGCCCGACGTGAGTCCAAAGCTGAGCCCGGTTCGTAACGACGGCCTCATCTCAACAGGGAGCCTTCTGGTGATTCGTCACGCAAGCTCGCGCCCACGCCGACATGTCGCCCAGGAGCGTCGCCAACGCCTGGTTTGCGGCGCGCACGCCTCCGTAGGCGTCGTCGCTCGTCGCCGCTTGCGCCGTTTCGAATCGCCGCGCGCCGACAGGCCGGCCGTCATGCAGCCGAATCACCTGGGCCTTCCACGAGAGCCTGAGCCGGCTCGGGGTCGTATCAAACTCGTGAACAAGGACGAGAGCGGAGACATCCAGTCGATAATCGGCGCGGAGCGCGGTGGATGCCGCCACGACCGCGCTCCACGATCCTTCATGTTCGAGCGAAGAGATCAGCAGGGGGTGGAGCATGCGGGCCGGCGCATCAGCCCATTGACTGGCGGAGAAGTAACTCAGCTCGTATGGTCGCGTCCGGTACGCCATCCGTGGCGTATCGAATCCCGGGTCCGATTGAGGCACACCGACAAGCAGGATGGGGCCTGTCTGGCCGACGCCTGGTTCCGGGGTCTGAGACGCAACATCCGCCGCCAAATGATAAGTCTTGACCGGTGGGGAGTCCCCCCGAGGCGTGAGGCATCCCGTCACGGCGAGGGCCAGGCCCATCATCACCAACGAAGCAACGCTCGGCTTCATTCTTCGTCCTATTCGCCGGGTCCCCGCGGTTGAGCGGGTCGTCCGAATACCAAGGTGTTCGGTTCTCGTTCGATGTCGCGCGCGACCCGCCGTAGGATTGCCGTCAGTTCTCGCAACTCCCCGACCAAGAGACTCGTCTCCGGCAAAGTCTGCCGTGAAAAGGACTCCACTTGCGGCTTGGTTTCTCTCACGACCCTGCCGACCGCCTCGCTTGTTTCAGCCAATTCATCGGTCAGTCGCTGCAGTGCCGCCGCGCTCTTGTTGATTCGCCCGAGCAGGACCGGGATCTGCTCGTTGAGGGAGCCGGTTATTTTGGCGAGGCCGTCCGCGCTCTTGGCCGCTCCAGAGAGCCCCTGATCCAAGTCCTGCTTATGAGCGGCCACCGTCTGCGCCACATCGGAGAGGTCTTTGAGGGTCTGCTTCATCCGGAGGCGGTTCTCTTCGTCCATCACGTCCGCCGCGCTCTTGGCCACCGTATCGAAGTCCGACAGCAGCTTGGTCAGCCCTTTCTCGGACAATAGACGCGAAATCGCCTCGTCGAGTCTGAAGAAGAGCGAAGGGCCGGTTTTGATGACCGGATATTCCTGTCCCGCCGAGGCCTGTAAGGCAGGGGCCTCCCGGCTGCCGCCGGTCAAATTCAGCGTCGCGAGCCCGGTGAGCCCTTGCGTTTCCAGCACTGCGATCGTATCGGTCTTGATCGGCGTGCCGCGAACGATGTCCAGCGTGAGGCGGACTTCCTCCGGATTGCCGGGGCTCAGCACGATGTCTTTGACTCGGCCCACGTCGACGCCGCGGTACTTGACGGTCGAGTTGACGCTCAGGCCGGCCACGGATTCGCGCATGAAGGCATGGTAACGATCGTAGGCATCGCGGAAGTCGGTCTTGCCGAGCCATAAGATCCCGGCGAGCAGGGCCGCCCCCAACAGGGCCACGAACGAGCCGACAATCACGTAGTTGACCTTCGGGTCCATCTCGCACCCTTAAGAGCGTATGGCCTATAGCGTATAGCGCATGGTTAAAGGCTTCGGGCTAGAAAGCAGCCAAACCTTTCTTGCTCGTGCGATGAGCTATCTGCCATACGCCATAAGCTCTTCCTCCATCGCTTCACGCTTCACGCTTCACGCGCTCCGCGTTCCACGCCGCCTGCTCTTGCGCCGCCCGTCCGCGGGAACCGTGGAAATATTCGTGCACCACTGGGTCGGACGACTGCGAAAGGTCCCGCATGGTCCCGACTCCCAAGACTTTTCCGTTTCCCAGCACGGCGACACGGCCGGCGATACGCCAGAGCGAGTCCAAGTCGTGCGTGACGATCACCACGGTCAGGCCGAGCACCCGTTTGAGATGGAGGACCAGATCGTCGAAGGCGGCGGCGATGACCGGATCCAGTCCCGCCGTCGGCTCATCGAGGAACAACAGTTCCGGGTCCATGACGATCGCTCTCGCCAACGCCGCCCGCCGTCTCATCCCTCCGCTCAGCTCGGCGGGATACTTGCCGGCGCTGTCCGGCGGCAGCCCCACCATGCCGATCTTCACCGCGACGATATCATCGATCAGGTCGGGATCGAGCCGCCCATGCTCGCGCAGCGGGACAGCCACGTTCTCCGCCAGCGTCAGCGAACTGAACAGCGCGCCGTGTTGGAACATCACGCCGAAGCGGCGATGGATCGGCCGGCCGTCCGTTTCCTCCAACTCGCGGCTGTCCACGCCGAAAAGGCGGATCGTTCCCGCCGTGGGGTTCAAGAGGCCGATGATCTCGCGCAAGAGGGTGGACTTCCCGCAGCCGTTTCCGCCGGCGATGGCGAAGACCTCGCCGCGTTCGATCGTCAGATTGATGTCGTCGTGCACGACAGCTTGTCCGAATCGAGTCGAGACGTGGCTCACTTCGATGATCGGGGTCTCACTTTGCACGGCCACAGACGTCATGCATGATTCCTCACACAGGCCGAGGTTAAGGCTGAGGTTGAGGGAATTGCGGAATCTTTCTCGACCTTAACCTCAGCCTCGACCTTCATGTATGTTGTCCCGCTACAAGTCCCACCAGTTGAGAAGAATGCTGCAGATCGCATCAAAAATAATGACCAGGAAGATACTCTGAACTACGCTGATCGTCGTATGCCGCCCTACGTCGTCCACGCCGCCTCTGATCTGAAATCCTTGGTAGCATCCGACCATTGCAATGATCATGGCGAAGAACGGCGCTTTCCCGATGCCGATGAGGAGATGCCGCAAGGGGACGGCTTCTTCGAAGCGATCGACGAATTCCGTAAAGCTGACGTTGAGCTGGCTCGACGCGATCAGCATCCCTCCGATGACACCCAAAATATCCGCATAGACGGTCAAGAGAGGCAGCGCCACGATCAGCGCCAGCGTCTTGGGCAAGACGAGCAGATTCATCGGCGAGATGCCCAACGTGCGCACGGCATCCAGTTCTTCGGTCACTTTCATCGTGCCGATCTGCGCGGCGTAGGCCGAACCCGAACGCCCGGCAATGAGGATGGCGACGATCAACGGCGCGATCTCGCGCAACAGGGAGATTCCCACGAGGTCGACGATGAAGATGTTCGTCCCGAGCTTGCGCAACTGCTCGGCGCCTTGATACGCGATTACGACGCCGACGAGAAAAGTCAGCAATCCAGTGATCGGCAGCGCCTGTATGCCGTCCAATTCGAGCACCCGGAGCAAGGCGCGCCATCTGATCGACCGCGGATGTCGAACGGCCCGGGCTTGGGCGACCGCGCTTTCGCCCAGAAAGGCCAATCCGAGCACGGCCGATGCCGCATGGCGCCGGAGGCTCCTCTCGTATCGCTCGACCAGGCCGGCCGGCCGTTCCTCGCGCGCGCGTCCGATGCGGTTTCGCTGAGCACCGACCAACTCGAGCAGTTCGGTGAATTCCGGCTTCAGTCCTTCCAGCGTCGGGATGCAGCCTCGGCTCTTGGCCATGGCCAGGCTCTCCTGCAACAACAGGGCTCCGCCCGTATCCATGGCCGTGATCTGACCGGCGTCATAGACGATCTGCCGAGTCTCCGGCCACCGAATGGACCCGTCCTGGCGCCGCAGTGCGTCAAGATACGGCATCGTCCACCGCCCGCGGCAGCGTATGACGTTCTCGTCGATCGTGACGGAGGCCTGTGCCATCGCGCTTGCGCTCCCGCCGGTACCGCTCATCCTTTGTCCATGATCGCCTTGAGGTCCGTGCCGGTGATGACTTCGCGCTCAAGCAACAGCTTGGCGCCTTCTTCCAGCGCTCCCTTCTTCTCGCCCAGCAGCCGTTTTACCCGCTCGTATTGTTCGTCGATGATGCGCCTGACTTCACAATCGATTTCGCGGGCGGTTTCCTCGGAGTAGTCGCCCTTTTCCTGGGGCATCTGAAGTTGGATGAACTGCGGTTGGCGTTCCCGCTCCAGCGTGATCGTGCCGAGTTTCTCGCTCATTCCATACGCCTTGACCATGCTCTTCGCGATGTCCGTCGCCTTCACGAGATCGTTCTGCGCGCCGGTGGATGATTCTCCAAAGATCACCTCCTCCGCGATGCGACCGCCCAGCAAGACGGCCACCTTGTTCTCCAGCTCGGATTTCGTCATGAGGAAGCGATCCTCGGTCGGCAACTGTAAGGTGTAGCCCAGGGCCGCTATCCCGCGAGGGATGATCGACACCTTCTGCACCTGGTCGGCTCCGGGGACGGAGAGGGCGACCAGGGCGTGGCCGGTCTCATGGTAGGCCACGCGTTCCTTTTCCATCTTGTTCAGCACGCGATTCTTCTTTTCCAGCCCGGCGATGACCCGCTCGACCGCTTCCTGCAGCTCGGCGATCCCCACTTGCTCCTTGCCGCGGCGCACCGCGAGCAAGGCCGCTTCGTTGATCACGTTGGCCAGGTCCGCCCCGGAAAAGCCGGGCGTCATGCCGGCAACCACTTCGAGGTCTGCATCAGGACCGAGCGCCACTTTGCTCGCGTGCACGCGCAAGATCGCCAGGCGGCCGATCTTGTCGGGGCGGTCGACGAGCACATGGCGATCGAAGCGGCCTGCCCGCAGCAAGGCGGGAT
>JBBILH010000102.1:0-10835 GCA_037445005.1 Nitrospira sp. | reverse complement strand
GATTTTCGATTCGATGTAAACGAGAGGTGAGAAAATGAGACTCTCTCTCCGATTTTTGCTGCCGCTTGCGCTTGTCTTGGCAGGATTGGCGTACGCCGCGATTCCGCTTGTGGACAGCTTGACGCTGAAATGGTTCGTCCGCGACCTGGAGATCCGCGCTCAACTCATCGCCGCGACGATGGAGGGGCCGCTCACCGATCTGCTCGCGCTCGAGTCGAAAGCCAAGCTGCAATCCTACTTCGAACGAATCATCAAGGACGAGCGCCTGTTTGCCATCGGATTTTGCGATGCCGCCAATCAGTTGAAGCACAAGACGGGAACCTTCCCCGAATCGATCGCATGCGGTGGGACGTCCGCCGTGGAGACGGGGAAGACGTCCCTGTTCAGGCTCACGCAAGGCGCCGTCCACGTCTCCGCTGTCGGCATCGAATCCAACGGCAAGCCGCTTGGCCGTCTGCTGCTCATACACGACATGAGTTGGATTGAACGGCGCAGCACCGACACGAGGTGGTACCTGTTCTACCTGTTCGGCGTCATCGGAGTCGTGATTTCGCTCGTCACGATAGTCGTCGCCCATCTCAGCTGGAAAGGCTGGGTGGCGGGCGTCCAAGCCATGCTCAGGGGCGACGGGTTGGTTGAACTGATCAGGGGCCAGGGCCATCGCCCCGAACTCCAGCCCGTCGCGCAAGGCCTCCGTACGCTGATCCATGAACTTGAATCGGACAAGCGGCTCCGCGACGAGAGTCAGATGAGCTGGACTCCGGCTACGCTCAAGAAGATCCTGCACGACCACCTGGCCGGCGATGAAGTCATGATCGTCTCGAACCGCCAGCCCTACATCCATAACTGGAAGGATCAACATATCGAGGTGCTGGTGCCGGCGAGCGGAGTGGTAACGGCGTTGGAGCCCATCATGCGCGCCTGCTCAGGCGTCTGGCTCGCCCACGGCAACGGCAGCGCGGACCGCGAAGTCGTCGATGCCAGGAGCCATGTCCGCGTTCCGCCCGACAATCCGGCGTACGAAATCCGGCGCGTGTGGCTGACGCAAACGGAAGAAGACGGGTACTACTACGGCTTCGCGAACGAAGGCCTCTGGCCACTGTGCCACTTGGCTCACGTCCGTCCGGTCTTCCGATCCTCCGACTGGGACCAATACAAGGAGGTCAACGAGCGGTTTGCGCTCGCGGTAATCGAAGAAGCCAAGACCGACAACCCGGTCATCCTCGTACAGGATTATCACCTCGCACTGCTTCCGAAGATCGTGCGTGATCACCTGCCCCATGCCACGATCATTACTTTCTGGCACATTCCCTGGCCCAACCCGGAGCGATACGCCATCTGCCCCTGGTATCGGGAGATCCTCGAAGGACTGCTGGGCAGCAGCATCCTGGGATTCCATACCCGGTTCCATTGCAGTAATTTCATCAACACGGTGGACCGCTCCTTGGAAACGAGGATCGACTGGGATAGCTCCACAACCTCCTACGGCGGCAAGTTGACGGCCGTCAACCACTATCCGATCTCCATCGAATGGCCCCCCCGATTGCTTCCCCAGCAACCCGCCGTCGACGCCTGCCGGACCCACGTCCGCACGTTGAACGGCCTTCCCCATGCCCACCGTGTCGGGGTCGGGGTCGAGCGGCTGGATTACACAAAAGGGATCCTCGAACGGTTTCTGGCCATTGAACGATTGCTGGAGTTGCAGCCCGAATGGATCGGAAAATTCTCGTTCGTGCAGATCGCCGCGCCGAGCCGATCCAAGATCGACGAATACCAAGAGTTGACTCGGCAGGTCCGGGCGTCCGCCGACCGAATCAACGGGCGGTTCGGCCGGAGCGGCTACAAGCCGGTCCATCTCAAAATCGAGCATCACGATCCTGAGGAGGTCATGAGCTATTACCGAGGCGCCGATTTCTGCATCGTCAGCAGCCTCCACGACGGCATGAACCTGGTCGCCAAGGAATTCGTCGCGGCCCGCGATGACGAGCAGGGAGTCCTGATCCTAAGCCAATTCACCGGCGCAGCGACCGAACTGCCGGATGCGTTGGTAGTCAATCCCTACAACATCGATCAATGTGCGGCGGCGATCCATCTCGCGCTGACGATGCCCGGAACGGAGCAGCGCGCGCGTATGCGGAGCATGCGCGGGATCGTACAGGAGTTCAACGTCTATCGCTGGGCCGGCCGGATGTTGATGGACGCGGCGCGTCTGAGGCAGCGAGCCAGGCTTGAACGGCAGATGGCGGGCGGGATTTGCGAACCACAACGGGAGGACAGGCATGACGTATCTGCTGTCCGAGGAAGGCCGTCGGGCGATGCGATCCCTCGTCACCGGACCGCTCCTCTACGCATTCGACTTCGACGGCACGCTCGCGCCCATCTCACCGGATCGTCAGGCCGTCAGACTGCCCCGCCCGATCGGCGAATGGCTGAAGGAATTGGCGAAGCGCGCTCCCTGCGCCGTAGTTTCGGGGCGATCACTTGCCGATCTCAGCCCGCGCATCAACGGCACGGTTCCGCATGTGATCGGCAATCACGGCATCGAAAGCCCGCTGACCCCGGCGCCGACGTTGCTCCGGGCCGACGGAATCTGCCAGGGGTGGAAAGCGGCGCTCCGGACCCGTCTCGCCGACCGGATGACCGAGCTGGGGGTCGATGTGGAAGATAAGCGATACACGTTGACCTTTCACTTTCGAGCCGGCGAGGACCAGGAACTCCTTCGCGCGGCTGTGCTGTCGCTGATGCAGGACCTCCGTCCCGTTCCGGTAACCCTGTTAGGGAAAGCTTCCGTCAACGCGCTCCCTCCGGCTCGGAACGGGCGGTATGGGAAGGGACCGGCTACGCTGGCCTTAATGACCCGCCTGGGACTCAACGGCCTGTTCTATATCGGAGACGACGAGACGGACGAGACCGTTTTTGCACTCAAGGAAAGGCTCGTCATGGGCGTCCGTATCGGCGAGTCCGCCGGCTCGCAGGCAAAGTACTATCTCAAGCGCCAAGAAGAGATCGAAGAAGTCTTGCGGTTTCTGATCCACCGGCTCGACAAGACCCCCGAGACGCCGACGACCACAGAGCGAAGCCAAAGTCGCGCGGCCGGTGCGGCACATAAGAGGTGAAGGAGCGACGAACTTGCGATCCGGAACGCCCTTACCCCTCGTGCGCATCATTATGACCGCCTGGTGCCTTCTCCTAACGGCTTGCGGAAACGCAGAGAATCCGTTCCAATCCCTCGCGAAAGCTTGGTCCCGCGCCGTCGCGACCAAGCACACGGATGACACACGGACGGCGGCGAATCGCGCATCGGGGCTCGGCGATTCAGATCAACGGTTCGTCGCGTTTGAATCCGGGGCCACCCATCTGGTGGCCGGGGATACCAACCGGGCGGCGGATATTTTTCTCTACGACCGCAGGACCAAAGACACCGTTCGAATCTCGGTCGGAATGAACGGCGTCCAGGCCAACGGCGGGAGTTTTTCCCCGGAGATCACCCCCGACGGGCGCAGCATAGTGTATGAATCGATGGCCTCGAATCTGGTGGAGGACGACACAAACCGTCAACGGGACATCTTCGTCTATGATCGGCTCTCGCAGACGACGACCCGTGTTTCCGTCAACAGCAACCGTGAGCAGGCCAATAATTTCAGCCAGTCTGCTCATCTCAGCGCGGACGGCCGCTTCGTCGTCTTCGAATCGTTGGCATCCAATCTGGTGCCCGGTGATTCCAACGGCGTGATCGATATCTTCGTCCACGACCGGCACATGAAGCGAACGACTCGCGTGTCGGTCGACAGCCGGGGAACGCAGGCCGACAACGCCAGCGTCAATCCGATCATCAGCCCCGACGGCCGCTACGTGACTTTCGATTCATTCGCCACGAATCTTATCCCTGAGAAGAGCGACGGACGGAAGCGAACAATCGTTCATGATCGCCTCACAGGCCGGACGTCACCGGTCGCGGCAGAAGAGCCTGCGCCGATTCCGTCGGAGTCGACGGGTTCAGTCCCATGATCGCAGGCTAGGTCGAGATGTACGCGCTGTCTATCTGGAGGTACCGTGATGAGCGTGGAGCACGGCATGTACGTGGTCGGCGGGACCATCGTTCTTTTCGTGATCGCCCTCCTCGTCAAAAGGGTGGTTGAGGAGATGCGGAGGCCGAAGCGGTAGGGGGCGAGACGACGGATGCTCGACGGCATGACGGCAACCGTGCCAAGGTCTTGACCGGCGTCACAGGATAGGCGCGGCGCGTTTGCTTCCGTTCTTTCCGTTTGCTATAAGCACAAGATGCGAGCGCGCTCGTGAAGGAGTCGATCAGACCGGTCCGGATTTTGGAACTACGGCCCCGCAGCGTGTCGGCTGCAGTGTACCGTCACGGATGTGACCCCCCGGTTCCACGCCTTCGCTGACTCCTCCTCATTTTCGTTTTCGTGCGACCCATCATCCCGCCGGGACGGCAAGGCGGCTTGTCCGTCACGTGGGGCCTGATCACGGCACGGCAAAAAAGAAAGGAGCGATCGATGAGGAAGATAGCTGAGGCGAGCATGCGAGATCGGCGGCTCAGCTTGGGGGCTCGCCTGATCAGAAAGATGTGGTTGTCGGTCGCGGCTTGTGTGCTGGCAGGAACCGCGTGGGCCGACACGAGCCGGTCATCGTCGGCACTGGCGCCGCAGGCCGTAACCCGCTCGATTCTGATCGGAAATCGGCTAACCCCCGGAATCTCCATGCCTTTGTCGGAGAAGAAATTCGTTGGGTCAATCGGCGGCAGAGAGCGGTCAAGATCACTCTACAAGGGCCCAAGAGAGTGGATGGCCCCTGCGGAGAGGGGCGCAGCAGTCCCGATTTCGCCGCGGAAATGGAGATGATCCCGCCCGGACACTCCGTTGCCGCCTGTTTCGCGCACGGCGGCATCGTTCGGTACACGGTGTGGTTGGATGCGCACAGCCCGCGATCGGCCAGTCTCACGGGACAGGTTATGCTCGAGGCCACGGCCTGATTCAAGGCGGCCGATCCGCTTGGGGAATGAGGCGTCGACGTGTCATTGATCCATGCGCTGACGATTCTGATCTGTCTGGCCGCACTGTTCGGGTATGTGAACTATCGGCTACTCAAATTGCCGATGACGATCGGCCTCATGGCCGTCGCGCTCCTGTTCTCGCTCGGTTTGCTGGTGCTGGGGAAATTGGGCGTCGGCGTCGAGGCTGAAGCCGAGCGGTTTGTCGGCGCGATTGATTTCACCGAGGCGCTGATGCACGGCATGCTCGGCTTTCTGCTGTTTGCCGGGGCGCTGCACGTCAATCTGGACGATCTGTGGGATCTCAAATGGATCATCGGGACGCTGGCCGTCGTCGGCACGATTCTGTCCAGCCTGATCACGGGCGTGCTCGCCTATTGGTTGTTCCCCCTCGTCGGGTTATCCCTGCCTTTTCTCTATTGCCTGCTGTTCGGGGCCCTGATCTCACCGACCGATCCGATCGCCGTAATGGGCGTGTTGCGGCAAGCGCGCTTGCCCAAGGCGCTTGAGATGAAAATCGTCGGGGAGTCACTGTTCAACGACGGCGTCGGCGTGGTGGTATTCCTGGTGGTGCTGAACCTCCTGCCCAAGGACACGTTCAACGCCACCGACGTGGTGGTCCTCTTCGCGAAAGAAGCCCTCGGCGGGGCGGCGTTGGGATTGGCGCTCGGATACGGCGCCTACCGCATGCTGCGGACCGTGGATCATTATCAAGTCGAAATCCTCATCACGCTGGCGTTGGTGATGGGCGGTTTCGCGTTGGCGGATCTGCTGCACACATCCGGCCCCATCGCCGTGGTCGTGGCGGGTTTGCTGATCGGCAATCACGGCAGGCGTTGGGCCATGTCGGACACGACCCGCGTTCATCTTGATAGTTTTTGGGAGCTGTTGGATGAATTGTTGAACGCCGTGCTCTTCGTCCTGATCGGGCTGGAGGTCCTGGTATTGACGTTTCGGGCCCCGTACCTGCTCGCGGGCATGGCGGCGATTCCTTTGGTGCTGGCAGCTCGCTGGTTCAGCGTAGTAGTCCAAGTTAAAGGTTTCAGCGTTGTGCGGGAATTCAGCGACAGCACGATCACGATCTTGACCTGGGGCGGGCTGAGAGGAGGCATCTCCGTAGCCCTAGCTCTGTCGCTGCCGCCCGGTCCCTCGCGCGATGCAATCGTCACGATAACCTACGCGGTCGTGGCGTTCTCGATCTTGGTGCAAGGACTGACGATCGGCCGAATCGTCGGACCCGCAGCGAAGGGATCTTTCCGGCCCGGAGAGGCCTGATGTTCCCAACACGGTGAACGATGACGTGGATCGACGGCGCGATCGTGCTGACCTTCCTCCTGTACGCAGTCGTGGCGGGATTACGGGCGCGCGAACGCGCATCGCGCAATCTCGATGAGTACTTCTTAGCCGGACGGTCGCTTTCGGGCTGGCAGGCCGGCCTCAGCATGGCGGCGACGCAGTTTTCTGCGGATACTCCGCTGCTGGTGACGGGCCTGATCGCAACCTCCGGGATTTTCGCGCTCTGGCGATTGTGGATTTACGCGATCGCCTTTCTCTTCATGGGATTCGTGTTAGGGGCGAGTTGGCGTAGGGCGGGGGTCCTTACGGACGCCGAGTTGACTGAACTCCGCTATAGCTCGTCCGGCGCTCCCGTGCTCCGACTGATCAAGGCATTGTACTTCGGCACAATCGTCAACTGGGTGGTGCTGGCGATGGTCTTGCTGGCCGCCACGCGTGTGGCCGAACCGTTCTTGCTGTGGGACCAATGGCTGCCTCTGTGGCTGTTTAATGGGATTCGGCAAGCGGTCGAGTGGCTCGGCCTTCCCGTTTCTCTCGACGTCGCCATTGGTCACGATCCATGGGTGCACGCCACGAACAATTTCCTCTCAATCGGACTGATCGTCTCGATCACGCTGTTCTATTCGACGACGGGCGGGCTGCGCAGCGTCGTGGCCACGGACATCGTGCAGTTCTGCCTGGCCATCGGAGCCAGCGCGCTGTTCGCCTGGTTCGTCGTTGATCAAGCAGGGGGAATTGGCCAAGTGCAGGCGCAAATACAGGAACGGTTCGCTGACGGCGGCGCGATCACGGCCTCGCAACTCTTGGCCTTTACCCCGGCTCAAGCCAAGGATGCTTCTCTCGGCGCTCTCCTCGTCATCGCGCTGCAATGGATTCTCCAGATGAACGCGGACGGAACTGGCTATCTTGCGCAGCGGACGATGGCATGCCGGTCCGATCACGACGCCACACAGGCCGCAATCGTGTTCACCGTGGCGCAGGTGCTTCTGCGTAGCCTGATCTGGCTCCCCTTGGGTTTGGGACTCTTGGTCCTGTTTCCTCCGGACTCGACCTTGCCGGTGGAACAGTTGACTGCCGACCGTGAGTTGTCGTACGTGCGAGGCATCAGCGAGCTGTTGCCCCCCGGAGTGACGGGATTGATGCTCACCGGTATGCTGGCCGCGTTTGCCTCCACCGTCGATACTCAACTGAATTGGGGCGCAGCCTATTGGACGAACGATCTCTACGACCGCTTCCTCTGTGAAACCGTGCTTGAGCGCGTCCCATCGACGCACGAACTCGTGTGGGTAGCCCGGGTATCGAACCTCATCACCGTCGCCGGGGCCCTGATGCTAGTGCCGTGGCTGCCCTCCGTCCAAGCCGCCTGGCGCCTGAGTCTTCTGTTCGGCGCCGGTCTCGGCGTCGTACTCATCCTCCGATGGATCTGGTGGCGCCTGACGGCCTGGGGAGAATTGGCCTCCGTCCTGACTTCCGCCACTCTGGCGACGACAGCGACATCCTTTCTGTCCGAAGTGGGCGAGGCGGCCTGCCTGTTGGCTGTGGCGGGCGTTTCGACGTTCGCCGCGGTCATGGTCTCGATCTTGACGGCGCCCGAACCGATGCGAGGGTTATGCGTCTTTTACGCGACGGCATGCCCGCCGGGATTCTGGAAACCGGTTGCGCGGGCAGCGGGCGAGTCGGGATACGAGAGCCTCCATCGGTGGCGGCGGGGACTCCTCCAGACCGCCGGCGCGACACTCTCCGTCTTCTGCATACTGGTCGGCTTGGGATCCTGGCTGGTCGGAAGTCCGTCCCCCGCATGGTTCCCGTGGCGAGAGGGCTGGATCAGCATCCTCCTGGCCGCCGGTGTCGCTCTGGCGCCCCTGTGGGTCTCGTATTTAGTCCGCCGCCGGGAACCAGCGATGACTCAGAATCCGTCATCTTAAATGGAAACGATTTCCCGCAGCCGTCGCGAAACCTAAGTATTCCATCCGAGAGAGGAGAGAGCCTATGAAAGAGATCTCGTTGACCCATCTGCTGGAACGATGGATCGCTTGGGGGGCGAGCTCGGGCCTCCGGGTGCTGATCATCGGGGTCGGAATGTTTCTTCTGCTTTCCGTGGTGAAGCAAGTGATGGGCCGACTGCGCCGCGTCTACGAAGGCGCCCTGCCGACACCGGCGCAAGTGAAGCGCGCCGATACCTTGACGCACGTGCTGCGAGACGTGGCGAGAGGCTTCATCCTGATCGTGGGCTCGATGATGTTGCTCTCCGAGATCGGCATCGACTTGAAACCGTTGCTCGCCGCCGCCGGTTTGGGCGGGCTGGCCGTTGGCTTCGGCGCCCAGAGTCTGGTCAAAGACGTGATTTCCGGTTTCTTCATTCTGTTGGAAAACTCGGTGCGGGTCGGCGACGTCGTGGAAGTCGCCGGCGTGAGCGGCGTCGTTGAAGAGGTGAAGCTCCGGACCCTCACGTTGCGTGATCTGTCGGGGAACGTGCACGTCGTGCCGAACGGCATCGTGGACAAAGTAAAGAACATGACGAAGCTGTATTCATATTATCTGTTCGACGTCGGCGTGGCCTACAAGGAAAACGTCGACGACGTGATGGCGGTCTTGCAGGCCATCGCCGCCGAGCTCCAAGCCGACCCGCGGTACGGCGACGATATCCTGGAGCCGCTGGACATGCTGGGCGTCGATCAGTTCGCCGATTCCGCCGTGATCATCAAGTGCCGGTTCAAGACCAAGCCGATGCAGCAGTGGCGGATCGGTCGCGAAATGAACCGGCGGATCAAGAACACATTCGACGCCAGGGGCATCGAGATTCCGTTCCCGCATCGGACGATTCATTGGGCGCACCCTGCTGCAGGGCAAGTGGAATGGACAACCAGCCAACACCCGTGACGCCGGTAGTTCCTCAAAGAAGTCTGCGTCAGTAACCTATTCCCAGGGATGACTCCATCCGGCTATCATTAGGTTGCAGGATCGAGTATCCAGTCTTTGATGGAAGGTCCTCGTGTTGTTTCAGACCGTCCGGGTCTGCATAATGACGATACAGTCAGATGTCAGCAGTCGGATAATTTCTTAAAATGGACTCGTTAAGCGTAGAAACCGTTCTCGGCTTGATCGGGGTCGTGATTCTAGTCGGACTTGCGGGCGAAGTAGGGTTCAAACGCACCGGCATCCCCAGCGTCCTGTTCCTGATGGGGCTCGGTCTTCTCCTCGGTCCAGTCCTGGGCTACGCCGATGCGGCGCAGGTGTCCTCGCTCGCGCCTTACTTCGGTACCATGGCCCTCCTGATCATCCTCTTCGACGGCGGTTTGAATCTCCAATTCATGAAGGTGTTGCAAGAAACCCCCCTCGCTTTGCTCTATTCCGTCGTGGTCTTTACCGGCTCCCTGTTCGGCGTGGCCGCACTGTATGTATGGGGCCTCCATGGTGAATGGCTGCAAGGGCTCCTGCTCGGTGCGATTCTCGGAGGCACCGCCGCCGCCATTATTCTTCCGGTGGTGTCGCAACTGACCACACTGCGGGAACCGGTCAAGGTGTTGGTGAGCTTGGATTCCGCATTCTCGGAGGTCTTTGTGGTCGTGATCGCGCTGGCGATAATGGGCTCGTTCACGGAGGCGGGAGGAAAGTTCGGCGTGATCAGAGAAATTTTCCATTCCTTTTTCGACGCGCTGCTGCTGGCGGCGCTTGCCGGAGCGGTGTGGGCCCGGTTGCTCACCTGGCTTGCCGGACAAACGCTCTCGTACATGTTGACGCTGGCGGCGATCCTTGTCTTGTACTACGTGGCGGAATTGCTCGGCGCCAGCGGCGCCATCACCATCTTGCTGTTCGGCTTGGTGCTCGCCAACATGGAAAGCCTTGCCGGAGGCCTCGTGCGTCCGCTTCGCGTGCTGGTCGGATACGAACTGGACAAGGCCAAGTTCGTGCTCGACGAGTTTTTGAAACGCATCAATGAAGAGCTGGCATTTCTGGTGAGGACATTTTTCTATGTGCTGCTCGGTCTCATCGTGGACTTCTCACGATTCAATTGGACCATCGCGCTATGGGGCCTCGCGTTCTTCGGCGTCATCGCCGTCGTGCGCATCGCCGCGACCTTCTTGCTGGGTGGAGCGGCCAAGAGTTGGAGCACCGGCGAGCGCGTGCTGATCTCGGCGATGATGCCGCGAGGAGTGGCTACCGCCGTAATGGCCTTCTTGCCGTCCAGCGCCGGGGTTCCGGACACGGAACGGTTCCCTCTATACGCCCTCACGGTCATTACCTTAGGCGTTGTCTTCATGACGGTTTTATTGGCCTTGTACCGAAATCTGTCATTGACGGAGAATGCTCCCTCCGAAACATCGATCGCGAGTTCCTGATCGACGCAACGCGTAAACGTCCGGTCCGTCCCCTCATCGCGCCTTTACAGCGATGAGGAAATTCTACGGAAACGACGACATGAGAGGCCATCCCTGCACCTATCGCCGGAGGAGTCGTTGATCGCCGGGGATTGCGATGCGCAGGTGCCGTCTTGACTTTTTGATCTTCGAGGGCTCATCGTAACTGGTTA
>JBBILH010000101.1:0-10944 GCA_037445005.1 Nitrospira sp. | reverse complement strand
TTCTCCCTTCGGCCGACGAGTCGCCTGTACCTCTTGCAACACCTGTTGCATCTGCCGATGCAACCGCGCCAGCACGTCGATACCCATCGCCACGCGCGTGACGAGCTTGCCGTCGATGATTTTGGGGGCTTGTCCGTCTTTCGCCGTCTTCGTAACGGCGCCGAGCTGCCCCGGCTCAATGAAGCCGAAGTCGAGATAGGCAATCCCCTGTGCGATGCCGACATTCGTGTAGTTCGTCGCGCGCGGATGCCCCGATGATTCACCGGCTCTCAGTCGGACGTTGAGCGCCACGGATCTCTTCTCTGCCTTGTCGTTCGCATCACTCATATGACGTGCGCCTCCATAGCTCTGGCAGGGCTGAATTACCACCATTTCGCATTGCTACTCATTGCTCATGGCGCGTACTACACAGCTGTTCGGCAACTGTCAAAACATTTTATGGACTAGGGCCGAATGGCGGACACAGTGCTGCTGAAGGGAATATGGAGGGAAACAGGAACTGCTTACGTACCGCTCAGACGGGGATTTCCGTAGAGGGAGGAGTGGCTTACACTTTCCGAGGATCTCTGTCGCTCGGCGCCAAGAGCTATGCTAGACTGCGCTCATGCTTCAATCAACTTCCGCGCAACCACCCCTCAGGCTGTTGCCGGCTTACCTAGGTACGACATCGATCGACGAGGCCATCCAAACTGATCGAGGGCGACGTGTGCTCTGGCTCGAAATTCTGGTGAACGATCGGCTCGATCTGTCGCCTTGGCAATCAAACCCGATCGTCCAACAAGCCTACGAAACGGCCTGCCGCTGGTACACCCATTATCGCCGCCTTTTGACCGCCTTGCTGGACCGCGCTCCTCTTCCTTATCACGCCGGCGCGATCGACTTTCGGGACTATCGGGCTTTTGCGGAGGCCCTCGCCTTTGCCTGCACTCACCGCTGAAGAGCTGATCACCTTACTCACCGAGTATACCCGGAACACAGGGCGCACCGTCGATTTGCTCCTGGTCGGCGCCTGGCGCTTCATGCCTACGGATATCAAGATCGCGTGACTCGTGATATTGATGGAGAGCTGGCCGGTCCGATCGAGCCGTTGCACAATTTTCTCCGCGCGAGACATTCCCGCCGACTTGACGGAGAACTTTTCCGGCTGGTCGATCGTGGCCATGCCGCCTGGATACCGCGAACGCGCCACCGATCTGATCCGCACCAAACACCTTCGTGTCCGCCTACTCGCGCCCGTCGATTTCGTGATTGCGAAGTTACGCCGAGGGACGGATCTGGACCTCGACGACGCCGAATTTGTCGCAAGGCGGTTTCTTCTCACGCCTCAGCAGATTGGTGCCGCCGCCGATGCTGCGCTGGCTGCCTCTCCTCAAGACACCGCCCTGTTCCTTTTCAGGAAAACGGTTGAACTGTTCTGTCGTCGCCTGGGATCAACGCCGTTGTAATCGCCTCTGAAAACACAAGGGGAGTCTTCTATGAAGAAGACTCCCCTTCGGGGAAAGTATGGCCCAATGCGAGAGATTACTTCTCCGCCGCCAGCGGCGGCATGTTGATGCCGACGCGCTCCAGGCCCATGATGACGGTCAGGGCCGACGGAGAGTGCTGGACGATTTCCTTTTGCACTTCGATACGGCGCAGATCCACGAACTCCGGCGCGGTCAGCCCCAGCGATTCCCGATAGGCGCGGTCGGCAATGCCGCGTTGCTTCTCGGCTTTCTCGCGCGCTTCCTCAGCCTTTTGAAATTCCACCATCGTAATCTTGCGCTGCTCCTGGACAATCGTCTGGGTGGTCTGCTCCACGACGCCTTTCGGCGGCAGGATGCTGCCGACGACGACGCGATTCAGCCGGACGGGGATGGCCTGCTTCTCGATGAGTTTGGTCTGAATTTCCCGGCCGATGGCATCCTGGAGCTTTGCCCTGGTCGTCGGATCGGTAGTCAATTGAAAGAGGGGATACTTTTGAACCTCTTCACGGACGAAGGTGCGAAACGCTTCTTTCACGTTGTTCTGGTACCAACTCGGCCCGTACCGGGAGATGAGTTCCGGCGAGCGCCCTTCCACGACGTTGGCGATCATGAAGGCATCGAACGACACGGGGGCGTTTTCCGCGGAAATAATGTCGAAGTGTTCCGAGTACTGGATCGGGCGCACATCGACGTCGATGACTCTCGTAGTCGGGGCGACCATGACGCGGCCCGTCTTGGCCGGCACCGGATCGACACCGCCATGCCCGAAGAAGAACGGTTGCTCGACCAGCACGCCTTCATGCCCGGCATCGATCGCGACGCATCCTGCCGTTCCCAGCAACACCGCAACAACCAGCACGAGCCTCCCCACCCTTCCGGCATGACTGCTCCTCATAACGATCCTCCTCTGCTATCCCGTCTGGCTGAAGACGGCGTGGTTGAATGGCCGGCGCCCATCGCCCCCAGGTGGCCGATCCTTGAATTACCTTACGAAGCGCTCAGGACGATTGTCAAACCGGCTTGGACCGGCCTCTGCCAAGGGGGGAGGCACCGTGCGAGGCCCGCATTGGAACGCGGGACGCTAAAAGATGCCGGCCTGCTTCTGGAGCCAGCGGATGTAGGGGATGATTTGATCCACGTCGGCGGGGGAGGCTCCGTCGATTTTCGGCATGTCGCCGAATTGCCAGTGATGGGCCTTCACACCGTTGGCGGCGGCCCGTTGGAAGGCCGCGTCGCCGTGATGATTGGGCTCGTAGATCTTGTGGACCAATGGAGGGCCTTGCGTGGTGCCCACGCCCTGCTTCCCATGGCAGGCGGCGCAGTTCGCGTTGAACTTGGCTTCCCCCGCTTGAAGATCTGCGGGAATCACTCCGCCGCCCACGGCGGATTTCGGCTCGGTGGAATCGCAGGCCGCCGCCGCGCTCAGGCACAACACGAACATGAACGGGCGGACCAGCGAGCGAGGGAGACCGGTCATGACGCCGCTTCCCGATCTTTGGATGATGAGGAGCGGCCGAACTGCTCATCGAGCATCTGTTTCGTGCGCTCCAGCGTCATTCGTCGGTAAATGCGCGCTCCGATCGGAACGATCACGATCAAGCCGATGGTGAGGTACATGAAAAATTCTTCGGGAGACATTTCGATCTCTGCTCGACTTCACGCGTCACGATCGACGCTTCACGATTTCAGGTTACCGCATAGGCCGTGGGATCCACAACCCCCGCCTTGGCAAACCCTTCACTTCGAATCCGGCAACTGTCGCAGCGCCCGCAGGCAAGTTCCCCGACGGGATCGTAACAACTGTGGGTCAAGGACAGCGGTAGGTTCAGCGCCGTTCCCCGCCGGATGATCTCCGCCTTCGTCAGATTGAGCAGCGGGGTCATGATGCGAAGCGCCTTGCCTTCCACGCCGGCCTTCGTTCCTTCTTTCACCGCCGCTTCGAATGCGCGAATGAATTCGGGACGGCAATCGGGATAGCCGGAGTAATCCAGGACGTTCGCGCCGAAGTAGACAACCTCCGCCCCGACGACTTCGGCATGGGCTGCGGCCAAGGCAAGAAATATCAGATTGCGTCCGGGCACGTAGGTGATCGGAATTCCCCGCCCCCGGTCGGACTCCTTGCGATCCTTCGGCACCGCGAGATCGGCCGTGAGCGCGGAGCCGCCGATCGCCCTCAGGTCCAGCGCGCATACAAGGTGCCCGGCGGCCCCTAAGACCGTTGCAATCCGTCGTGCCCGCTCCACCTCGACGGCATGGCGCTGGCCGTAGTCGACCGTCAACAGATAGAGAGCGTACCCCTCATTGCGCGCGATCCCCGCCGCGACCGTGGAATCGAGCCCGCCGCTGGCCAGAATGACCGCGCGTTTCTGATCCGAAGCGCCCATGGCCGTACCGTAGCAAGGACGCACGGAGAACGCCAGCCCTCAGGCCACGGCCGCACTGCAGACAAGATGGGAAGCGCCGGAGCGCGTCCGGCTGAGAAGGGGCCCGACGATCGCGGAGAGGCTAGTCGCGTTCTTCTTCTTTTTCGATCTTCTCCAGGAGCTCTTCTCTGGACTGGCATTCGACGCAGAGTTTGGCGAACGGCACGGCTTCCAACCTCCGCTCGCTGATTTCGACTCCGCATTCGGCGCAGATGCCGTAGGTTCCCTCGGTCAGCCTGGTCAACGCCTCGTCGATCGCTTGACGCCGGCGGTTCCGCATCTCCATCAACGAAATGCCCAGTTCACGATCCAGATCCATCAAGGCCTGGTCGCCGACATCCCTGGCCGATTCCAGCCGGCGTTGCTGATCTTCGGTCAAGGACTGGCCGAGGCTGCCTTCAATCTCTTTCAAAATCTCCTGGCGCTTTCGCATCAGCATTTGCTGCAACGCGTCCCGCCGGCGCTCACGCGCTTCACGTTCTTTCGCCGATTCTTTGGGCTTGGCGGCCAGAGGCGAAATACTCATCATGACCGGCTTCTCGATGACGGCGGTGGCGGCGGCATCATGCTTTGCTATGGGTTTTGCCGGAGCCTTGGAAGACTTGGTCACCGGCTTTTTCTTGGGAGCAGGTTTTGTCGCCATTGAGGTCTTCCTCTCATTCGAAACGTCGGGGGCCGAAAAAAGTTCGGCATTCATAGCACGGCACCGGAGACTTTGACAAGGGGTAGTGGAAAGGCGCAGGGCGCGCCCCTACGGGTAGATGATCGTCGAATGCACCGGGTGGCCGGCCAGCTTGTCCCGTCCCTTCAGTCCTTGAAGCTCAACCAGGAAATCCAGCCCGACGATGGTGCCGCCGAGTTGCCGGACCAAGGAGACGGTCGCCGCGGCTGTTCCTCCCGTCGCAAGGAGATCGTCGACGATGAGAACGCGTTCGTCTTTTCCAACGGCGTCCCGGTGAATGGCCAGGGAATTTGATCCGTACTCCAGGCTGTATTTGACCTCGAAACAATCGGCCGGCAGCTTTCCAGGTTTGCGGACCGGCACAAAGCCGGCGCCGAGCCGCTGGGCCAGGGTCCCGCCGAAAATGAACCCGCGGGATTCGATGCCCACCACCTTTTCGATACGGGAGTTCCGGTAGCGCGCGGTCAATTCGTCGGCAATGGCGGAGAAGGCCTTGGAATCCTTCAGCAGCGTGGTGATGTCGTAGAACAGAATACCGGGCTTGGGAAAGTCGGGGACTTCGCGGATGAGGGCGCGGTACTCGTTTGCGGTCATCGACTTAGAGAAGATCCGATTGTGTCAACGTTTTCCGTTCGATCGTGTGGCGGAGACGACCCAAGGCGGCCATTTCGATCTGCCGGACCCGTTCACGCGTCAGTCCCATTTCGGAACCGATCTCTTCCAGGGTCTTCGCTTCGCTTCCGTCCAATCCGAACCGCGACACAATAACAGTTTGTTCTTTTTCCGGCAACTCCCTGACCCAGGCCATCATTTCTTCACGCCGCAAGACGCCTTCGGTGGTGTCCGCCGGCGATGGGCACATGGGATCTTCGATGATGTCGCGCAGGTACGTGTCGGCGCGATCGCTGATCGGGCTGTCGAGCGAGCAAGTCGTGCGGACCACCTGTTTGAGGTCCAGCACTTCCTCCTCAGTCGTTTTCATTTTCTCGGCGACTTCCGCGGCGGTGGGTTCGCGTCCCAGGGTCTGCACCAGGGCTTCCACCTTGTTCAGGTACTTGTTCAGCCGCTCGACGACATGGACGGGCAGCCGCACCAGCTTGCCTTGATTGATGATCGCGCGTTCGATGTACTGCCGGATCCACCACGAGGCGTAGGTGCTGAACCGGAATCCGCGCTTGTAGTTGAATTTCTCGACGGCCTTGATGAGCCCGATGTTGCCTTCTTCCACGATGTCGGAAAAGGGAAATCCGCGATGAATGTAGCGCTTGCCGATGCTGATCACCAGACGGAGATTCGATTCGATCATCTGCTGGCGGGCCTGCTCGTCGCCGGCCATCACCCGCTTGCCGAGTTGCTGCTCCTGTTTGAAGTTCAGGAGGGACGAGTGGCGGATTTCGCGGAGATAGCTTTTGAGCGTATCCAGGCCCTCGGATCGGCGACTCGACTTGCCTTCGTCGCCGTCACGGTCGTCACGGTCGGAGGCGCCGGCCGGCTCATCGTCGTCGGTCTCGTACCGTCGCGCTTCGCTCGCGTCATCGAATTCTTCCCGCGCTGACCCCATACGTACCCCTGTTTTCGCGCCGCTAGTACCGGACTCGAAAGTCGCTGAATCGTCCCGTCGCCACACCCCACTCGGCCTGTACGCCCACGACATGCGCGGCCGGCGGCCCTTGTTTCAACGCCACGATCAACGACTCGATCCGGTCTCTTGCGCCTTCCACTTCAAGCTCGACGCGCCCGTCATCGAGGTTGCGGACCGTGCCGTACAGCCCTCGTTCGGACGCCATGCGCGCGGCAAACGCCCGGTATCCGACGCCCTGCACTCGACCGTTTACGACGACCAGCGCCCGCACCAATGACGCACCGGGCTGTTCGGCCGTTGCGTCGTTCATGATCGATACGGGGCCGGAAACCATTCGCGCGCAGCGCTCATTGGAGTCGTTCCGAACAATCGGCTCCTGCCCTCTCCGCTCCAACGATGGAATAGTCTCACACCTGGAAAAGGTCGTCACGTCTTTTACACTTCTACGCTGGCCGATAACAGCACTTTTTTTCATTTGGCGTGCGGCACCAATCGCCGACGACAAGTTTGACCATGGCAGGGTATTTTTTTTCTGAGTCGCTCGATACAATAGCTATGACGGGGACCCGTGCGAGAGGAGGACCGTTTCATGGTAATCGGAGTACCGAAGGAAATCAAAGATCATGAGTATCGAGTGAGTCTCACGCCCGAGGGCGTCCGCGCGCTCAGCCACGCCGGGCACCGGATCCTCGTGGAATCGCAGGCGGGAGTCGGAAGCGGGTATGCCGACGCGGAATACTGCCGGGCAGGCGCGACGATCGCCGATTCGAAAGCTTCATTATTCGAACAGGCAGATCTGATCGTCAAGGTCAAGGAGCCGCTGCCCGCCGAGTGCCCGCTCTTTCGCCCGGGCCAGATCCTCTTCACCTACCTACACCTCGCCTCCCTGCCCGAATTGACGAAGGCTCTGCGTGACACGAAAGTCACGGCCATCGCCCGTGAGACCATCGAAGCCGGAGACGGGTCGCTTCCCATGTTAAAGCCTATGAGCGAAATTGCCGGACGAATGTCGATCCAGATCGGCGCACACTACCTGGAAAAAACCTGCGGGGGGCGAGGGATTTTGCTGGGAGGCGTGCCCGGAGTTGAACCAGCCGGAGTCGTGGTACTCGGCGCAGGAACGGTGGGCTGTTCCGCCGTCCGCATGGCGGTCGGTATGGGAGCTCAGGTGACGGTCATGGACCGCGACCTCGAGCGTCTGCGGATTTTGGACAGTCACTATGGCGGACGTATCGTGACGCGAGCGTCGTCGATCGCGTCCATCGAAGAGTGTATCCCCACCGCCGATCTTCTGATCGGCGCAGTGCTGGTCTCGGGAGCTCGGGCGCCTCAACTGGTCTCACGTCGGTTGGTCGCCTCTATGAAACCCGGTTCGGTCATCGTCGATGTCGCGGTCGACCAGGGCGGCTGCATCGAAACCACCACGCCGACGACTCATTCCGATCCGGTCTATACGGTGGACGGGGTGCTTCACTATTGCGTCGCCAACATGCCGGGTATCGTGCCGCGCACATCGACCGGCGCCCTGATGAACGCCACGCTCCCCTACGTGCTTCGGCTGGCGGCCGAAGGGGTGGACACCATGGCCCGCGCTGATCCGGGTTTCGCGAAAGGCGTGAACCTCTTCAACGGCAAGATCACCTGCCGGGCGGTCGCCGAATCTCATGGCTTGCGTTTCGACCCCCTGATGTAAGAGAATCACGCCTCCCTTTCAGCGAGTCCCCCGGTCGGGGCGTAGCGCAGCCCGGTAGCGCACTGCGTTCGGGACGCAGGGGTCGAAGGTTCAAATCCTTTCGCCCCGACCAAACCTTGCTTGGCGTGTACCGCGTGCTGTTTTTTGTCTTATCGTTACCGGCGCACGCGCATAAACACCTCAAGTGGAAGCCTGCTTCGGCTCTCCTTTATTCGTGGAGGTGACGACCTTATGAGTGCAGCCGTATCGTGCAATGCCTGTAACGCCGGCGGGATCGCCCTGATGAAGCTCTCGCTCGGCAAGGACTTCTTCGGGCGGGCCTACGACCGCCTCTCCCCGTCGAGCGATCAAAGCCCCAAGTGGTATTGCGAAGCTTGTTCGATGCAGAAGAATCTTCAGAGGGACTTCCGCGATATTCGCGCCGAGTACGACAAGCTTGCGTCGGGGCAACAATCCGAGCTCTCCAACGCCGACGCCTTTCAGCGCGCCGTGCTTCGGCTCCGCGAGATCGTCGCCATCCTCGGCGGGTCGGGCGGCCAGTCGTCGCTCCTGACGGCGACGGAAGTGAAGCAGCTTATCGATCGGTTCCAGACGACCACGCTTCAAGCCTGAGCACGACGACGCCTTTGTCCACTTTCAAACGCCATATTTTCGTGTGCACGAACCAGCGGAGCCCGGACGATCCGCGGGGCAGCTGTTCCAAGCTCGGCTCGGAAGCGCTGCACGCGCACTTCAAACAGGAAGCCAAACGGCTCAACCTCAAGAACATCGTCCGCGCCAATAAGGCGGGCTGCCTCGACCATTGCGCCGAAGGCCCCAGCGTCGTGATCTATCCCGAAGGTGTCTGGTACACGGTGAAATCCGCCGCCGACGCGACCGAGATTATGGAGCGCCATGTCGTCAACGGCGAAGTCGTAACGAGGCTGATCATGCCGGACCACCCGGCGCCGGAGAAGCTGCCCCCGCTGGACGTGAAGCGTACCTCGTGAAGCGTATCTCGTCCGAGAAATTCTGACGCCTCGCCGACGACGGGCAGGCAGGTATTCGAGACAGGGCCACTTCCCGCGAGGCTCCAGATGGCGTCCGAAGACAAATGGAAGGCGAACCAGGCGAAGGTGGCCTTCACCAAGCGGTTTCCGGGCTTGCTGCACGAGTGGGATTCGCTGAAGGGCAAGTCGGTGGAAACCGTCATCGGGTTGAAGAGCAGGACCGGCTCGGCCGTCGTCGTCTTCACCGACGGTTCTTTCACCGTCGTCCCGCCGCCGGCCGCCGAACCGTACGAGCTTGCGGAGGCCTTGGCCGCCGCCAGGCCGTATCTCGAGCCGAAGCATCGAGAGGCCTATGCCGAGCACGACCGGCTGGTGACGAAGGACAAGGCGGCCCAGAAGGCCGCCCGCCTCAGCAACATTCTGGCCGCGATTCGGAACAACATCGAGCAAATCCCCGAGCTCAAGGACAAATTGAAAGCGCTCGTGCAGGAGTGGAAGTGAGCAGTATTCCGAAAAAGAACATGTTCGAGATCTTCTCGCAAGGTCTCTTCGAAGGAGTACACCCCATGATGATCGTCCGCGACCACCTCGTGCGTCATCCTGATCGTTGCATGCACAACGGCATTTGCATTCCGGTGTGCCCGACCGGCGCCTGGCTTTCGACGCCGCCGTATAAATTTGACGCCGCGCGATGCCTCGAAAGCTGCCGCCTCTGTTTGGATGCTTGCCCGTCGAACGCGATCTACGGCGTCTTCAAGAAGGGCGAGAAGTTGCTGGAACCCAAGAAGTAGGCGGTAGGCAGACCGCCGGCGGATAGACTCCGCCGGCGTCATTCCCCCTCGCCGACAATTCGAGCCCCCGAGCGTGTTGTCTTGACCATCATCGGCTGAACTCTAAGAAACACTCCCTTAAATCTCACTCTCTCCTGATTTCCCCACACGAAAGTAGGGAGATCGGCTACCCAAGCGGGATGGTCTCACAAACCGATCCACCTTACATTTCGAACTGACAGAGCCCAGCTCATGAGAAACCACCAGATGCGCAGTTGATGCCTGAGCCGGAGAACACACCCTCCAGCAGCTCAATATGGTCTGCCGTGAACGTGTGCTGAAGATTAATGCAAGAGGATATCGATGGTAACTGTCTTTTCGCCGCATACCCCATTTCATCTACCTCGCCGAATGCTTCTCCTGCTTACACTGAGCCTAATGAGCCTGACTTTCAGCGCGTGCGCAGGTGGGGGATCGGACGGCACTCCGTCCAGCACCAATAGCGGACCGGGCACCGGTGGCGGTTCCCCACCCGGCGTTCCTACCGGTCTGTCCATTACACCGGGGACCTCCTTCCACTTCGTCTGGAATGCCGTAGCCGGATCCACGGCATATCGGCTTTTCGAGGATTCTACCGGCAATGGACCCTTCAGCCAGATTGGGGGGGATCTCAGCAGTACGTCGTATCACCACGAGATATCACTTTGGAAGCGGGTCAACGCTCGCTATTTCGTTCAAGCCTGTAACACAGGCGGATGCGCTGATTCGGCCATTCTGAACGCAAGCGACTTCATTACGAGCGCAATCTCCTATACCAAGGCCTCCAACACTGGAGCCGGAGACTATTTCGGTGTCGCAATCGCGCTCAGCAACGACGGCAGCACGTTGGCCGTTGGAGCGAACGGAGAAGATGTCGGCGCCTCTGATTCCGGCTCCGCGTACGTCTTCACACGCAACGGGAGCGGTTGGACCCAACAGGCCTACCTTAAAGCCAGTAACGTTGGAGCCGATGATCTCTTCGGCGTCTCGATTGCGCTGAGCGGTGACGGCAACACGCTCGCCGTAGGCGCATACCATGAAGACAGTGCCGCCAACGGCGTCGGCGGGAACGAGGCCGACAACAGCGCCCCGGACGCCGGCGCCGTCTATGTGTTCGTCCGCAACGCCGGCATCTGGAGCCAGCAGGCCTATCTGAAAGCGTCGAACAGCGATGCCGGCGATGTCTTCGGCGTCGCCGTGACACTCAGCAATGACGGCGACACGCTCGCCATAGGCGGGTACCGAGAAGACAGTGCCGCCAACGGCGTCGGCGGGAACGAGGCCGACAACAGCGCCCCGG
>JBBILH010000100.1:7890-10966 GCA_037445005.1 Nitrospira sp. | reverse complement strand
GACAGTTATCCGATATGACGATGTGTCTGTCAGATCAAGTCTGAACTACTACAGGCAAGATTCCGTGTATTTACGCCATCCCCCAAAATGAGTTATTTCTTGCTTTCCTTCACATAGATAAGATTCTCCGAGTATCCCTAAAACCTCACGATTATCAGCTAAGAGAATTTTTCCAACAGAAAGCCCAGCGGGTTCACGTTTTAATAATTCGCCGATATTGGATGGCGCTATGCTCCAAATTTCCAGAGATATTTGCCCACCCTGTGAACATCGCTGCATTGCGGGATATTGACCGTTAATAGACCAAAGCCGATAGAGAGGTGCAGTTAACGCCTCTTCAACAAATACGCCGCCCAACTCGAGAAGATTGTGGCTTAACTCTAAACCTCTCATCAGCGTGCCATTTACGGCAAGTTCAATTCTCACGATTATTGATTCCTGGTTTGTTCCGGTGACGCCTTTTTCTTGCTTGGCAGTGATCCGATTTCCTTACACCAGCCTTATATGAAGCTTAGAAAACAAAAAAGCACTTAGGATTTTATTATCCAAGTGCTTTATTTATTTGGTTGCGGGGGCAGGATTTGAACCTACGACCTTCGGGTTATGAGCCCGACGAGCTACCAGACTGCTCCACCCCGCGATATATGTCTTGTGGGCAGTGAAGGATTCGAACCTCCGTAGGGCGTTGCCCGACAGATTTACAGTCTGTTGCGATTGACCACTCCGCCAACTGCCCGCAACACCGATCACCGCATGCAAAGCACCGGTTCGAAGCCCGCATGATCCCTTCGTAGCGGAGCTGGTGGGCGGAATTGAACCGTCGACCTACTGATTACAAGTCAGTTGCTCTACCAGCTGAGCTACACCAGCATGATCGTTTACAAAAAAGCCAGTGAATATATGGATCGAACCCCCAAAAGTCAATAACAATTATTGACTTGGATGGACAACAAGGCGGACCATCCGCCTAACGAAGCGGCTAGACGGCAGGCAGAGTTTGGCGATGGAGAATACGCTGGACGTGCTGCTTCAATTCCGCGAGGTCGGAGGATTTCACGACATACGCGTCCGCGGCCCAACTGATGAATTCGTTCTTGTAGTGTGAATAGGCGGAGTTGATAATTACCGGCACTGAAATCCGCTGGTCGAGCATCCGCGTGAGGAACTCCATGCCGTCGCCTTCGGGCATCATGATATCCAGTACCACCAAGTCCGGGGGATCGGACATGAGACGCCTCATAGCTTCGCGGCCATTGGACCAACAATGAACCTCATGTCCCATGGCTTCCAGTTCTGACCGGTAGAGCAATCGGAGACTCGGTTCGTCTTCAATAACATAAATCCTGGACACAGCCCCCTCCCCTTCAACTTTGCAAAACTCCCTGATCTCACCTCACCTTGCCTTAATAATTTAACGCAGTTATCTGAGAAAAAGTTCCTTTTAGCCGTCGCAATCGAGAACGGATGCGCCTTTCTCATCATAATCAATGATTTATGTGCCGTCGGGTGTCGAATCCTGGATGGGTGGCCCGCCGCTTATTTGATAGTTTGATGGAAAGTCCCTACATTGACAGAACAACAAACGACTGGCGAATCATGAGAATCGCCCTGCTCCTCATGGCCTTTCTACATGTTCACGACGCGAGTCTGGCACAGTCGCTCGTCTATCGCGTCAAGGTAGAGAGCGTCATCAATCCATCATCGGCCGAGTACGTCGAAAAGGCGATCGAGAGTGCTGTCGACGCTCGGGCGACCTGCCTTGTCGTTGAGATGGACACGCCGGGAGGCCTGATGAAGTCGATGAACGCGATCGTTAAGGACATTCTTTCCTCGGAGATCCCCGTGGTCGTTTATGTGTCGCCTTCCGGCTCGCACTGTGCGTCGGCAGGTGTGTTCATCATGATGGCTGCCCATGTGGCCGCGATGGCACCGGGGACCAACATCGGCGCAGCGCACCCCGTGACCATTGGCCAGGGTGGAAATGACAGCACATCGCAGGTCATGATGGAAAAGGTAACGAACGACGCGGTTTCCTACATCCGAAGCCTCGCCGAGAAGAACGGTCGCAACGCCGACTGGGTCGAGGACGCGGTGAGAAAGAGCGTGTCCATAACGGAAACGGAAGCCCTGCAAAAGCACGTCATCGACGTGGTGGCGCCCTCGCTGGACAGCCTGCTCGTACGCATCGACGGCCGGAAGGTTGAGACGATTGTCGGCCATCGTACCCTTCAGACGGCCGGTGCCGTTGTCAAGGACATAGAGCGCAGCTGGAGGTACGAATTGCTGGACATACTGACCGATCCGAACGTCGCTTACATTCTCATGATGCTCGGCATTTACGGTCTGTTTTTCGAACTGTATAACCCGGGCTCCGTCCTTCCAGGGGTGATCGGCGGCATTTGCCTGATCCTTGCCTTCTATTCGTTTCACACGTTGCCTATCAACTATGCCGGGCTGGCCTTGATCATTTTCGGCGTCATTCTCTTGCTTTTGGAAATAAAAGTGACCAGCTACGGTGTTCTCTCGATCGGAGGTATCCTCTCGCTTCTTCTTGGCTCCGTCATGCTCGTCGATTCACCGGACCAGCTCGTTTCTCTCTCCTGGGGCGTCATTGTCCCCATGGTTTTGTTCACCGCTGCGTTCTTTCTGTTCATTGTGGGCATGGGCTTGCGGGCACAGACTCAGCGAGTATATACCGGTAAAGAGGGTATGGTCGGAGAGACCGGTACGGTCGTGGAGAGCATCGGAGACGGTCGTGTCGTCCGCGTCACCGTGCACGGCGAGATATGGAAAGCCGTGTCGGATTCTCCCCTCACCGTAAGTGACCATGTCCGCATCGTCCGAGTGGATAATCTTTCTCTGAAGGTTGAGAGGGTTTGACGGGGTCTACTATGCAATCTGCCTCAACCGAAACACTAACCAGGAGATGATCTATGAACTTAGAATTCTTCACACCGTTCCTGATCCTGTTCATCATCTTCTTTCTGGCCAGCGCCATAAAGATCCTGCGGGAGTACGAGCGGGCCGTGGTTTTCCGATTAGGCCGCCTGATTGCCGTCAAAGGTCCCGGTCTCAT
>JBBILH010000100.1:5150-7866 GCA_037445005.1 Nitrospira sp. | reverse complement strand
CGACCGTATGGTCAAAGTCAGCCTGCGGACCATCGTGTTCGACGTGCCGCCGCAGGACGTGATCACGCGAGACAACGTCTCCGTGCAGGTGAATGCGGTGGTCTATTTCCGCGTCATCATGCCGGACAAGGCCATCGTGGAAGTCGAGAACTACCTGGCGGCCACGTCGCAGTTGTCTCAAACCACCCTTCGCAGCATCCTGGGGCAATTCGAACTTGACGATCTTCTGGCCGAGCGCGATAAGATCAACAAGCAATTGCAGGAGATCATCGACGCTCAAACGGAGCCGTGGGGCATAAAGATCTCGGCCGTGGAAGTGAAACATATCGACCTGCCACAGGAGATGAAACGGGCCATGGCCAAACAGGCGGAGGCGGAGCGCGAGCGTCGTTCCAAGGTCATCGCGGCCGACGGAGAATACCAGGCCGCTCAGAAACTGATGGAAGCCTCGGAAATCATCAGTCGCTCACCGGCCGCTTTGCAATTACGCTACCTCCAGACGCTCGCAGAGATCGCTACGGAAAACAACTCAACGACCATCTTTCCCATCCCGATCGACTTCCTCAAAGCGTTCGTGGACAAATCGAAATAGCCGGACAGCTTTCCGCAGAGAGGCGGTCGCCGCTGCCGCCTCCCCCGCGGGTATGACCGACTAGTGCGTCCGAAATGGCTTGTTTTTTCACAAGACATGGCTTAACTTCGCCAAAATTTTACCGCCACGTCGAGCGATGAGATGACATTACGTTTCAGAGATAAATTGCTGTTCCTGGTGTTGATCATTCTCCTGATTGCCGGAGCGGCGTACTTCGTCGTTTCCGTGCAATTGGCCGCGAACATCGAAGCCGACATCGTAGAACGCCTGGCACGAAGCCGCGAGACTTATGAGGAATTCAACCGAAACTATTTCGATCAGCTATTTCTGCAAACGGTGTCCGTTTCGGATAACCCCAAGTTTTCCGCGCAACTTGAAACCAACGATCGACCCACCATTCTGGAAGGTCTTCACTCCTTCAATACGAGCCTCAATGCGGACGTATTCATCGCCCTCAGCCGAACCGGTGAAGTCCTCGCAAGCGTCGGTCCTTCTCAAAAGGCCAGTGTGAACCTCTCCCAGGTTCCCGAAGTCAATCACGCCCTTAACGGCTACGACAACGGGGGATTCTGGGAGGAGGACGGCAAACTCCTGCGGGTGGCCGCGTCTCCGACCATCGTAGACAATGCAGTTCTCGGTGCAATCGTCCTCGGCTACGAGATCAACGACAGCGCCGCCGCAAAAGTCGCGAAAGTCACCACCAGCAACATTGCTTTCCTCGTATCGAACCGGATTGTGGCGACCAATCGCCCGGAGGACCGTGGCGAACTTGTACAGGAACTCCAGGCCCACCGCGATGCTCTGGACCAGGCGATGATCCGCAAACAAGCCGGTCCGCCGTTTTACATGAACATTGCCGGAGAGCGGTTTCTCGCGGTCGCGTCCCCTGTTTTCGCCTCCCCCGGAACCGAAGGACAGGAAAGCAAGGTCATCGCCACGTACGTTTTCTACAACTCCCTTGACAAGGCTCTCCTGCCCCTTCGAACATCCCAGCGGACGATGTTGTACGTCGGAGTGGGCGTCGCTGCGTTCGCGCTGGCCGTTGGCTTCGTGCTGGTGAACGGAGTGACACGGCCGGTTAAAGCGCTCGTGGGTGCCACACATGAAGTTGCCGCGGGCAATCTCGATTGCACAATCGAGGTCCGCAGTCGCGATGAGCTGGGCCAGCTGGCGATCGCATTCAACGAAATGACCGAGGGACTCAAGCAGAAGAAGCGCGTGGAGGGATTGTTCGGCAAGTACCTCTCCCCCGATGTCGCCAAGAAAGTCCTGGCCGAGCAATCCGTGGACGGCATCTTGAAGGGTGAAAAGGCCAGGCTCAGCGTCCTGTTCGCGGACATAAGGGGTTTTACGCCGCTGTCGCGCGGGATGGACCCTCAAGAACTCATCAATCTTCTGAATTCCCACTTCGATGAAATGATCGACATTATCGACCGGCACGGCGGTACACTGGATAAGTTTATCGGAGACGCCATTATGGCGTTTTTCGGCGCTCCCATGCACTACCCTGATTTCCATCTGAGGGCAATCAATGCAGCGGTACAGATGCAGCGGGCCTCCGAAAAATTCAACTTCCAGAGGAAATTGGAGGGAAAAGAGCCCCTCAACATCGGTATCGGCATCAACAGCGGCGACGTGGTCGTGGGCAACATCGGTTCCAACAAGCGCCTCGAGTACACGGTTATCGGTGAGACGGTGAATATTGCCAACCGTCTGTGCGGTGTGGCAAAGAAAGGACAGATCATTGTCAGCCAATCCACCTACGATCTGTTGCCCAGCAAGTCCATTGCGTCACCCATAGAGCAAGTCATGCTGAAGGGTGTCGCTGAAGCGGTGACCGTGTACGAGGTCCTCTGGAAAGGATAGCGGACCGACCGGTCCACAAACCATGAGAAATATCATGTCGACGGGTGAGTAATATCATTCCTTGAATTTCAACGACTTACTATATTGTCGAAGGCTTCGGCGGAATCTCCGGATCCTTTTGAAAGGCTGAGTCCATGAATAATCTCGGCAACTTCGCGCTGGTACTGGCCCTTTGCATGGCAGTATTCGCCATCATCGCGGCTATTCTTGGCGCAACGTATAGGCGCAGGGACTTTGTTCTCGCGTCGCAACGGGCGG
>JBBILH010000100.1:0-5124 GCA_037445005.1 Nitrospira sp. | reverse complement strand
CGGTTTTTGGTTCCATCGTCCTGGCGTCCCTCTGTTTACTGTACCTGTTGGCAACTAGCGATATGCACATCGAGTATGTCGCCTCCTATACCAATCGGGACTTGCCCATTTTCTACAAGCTGACAGCGTTCTGGGCGGGACAGGCCGGGTCGCTGCTGTTGTGGTCGCTGGTACTGTCCGGCTATTCGTTTGCCGTCACGATTCGTTATAGAAACAGTCATCAGGAGCTGATGCCGTGGGCGACGGTCGTCGCCATGGTTACGCAGGTGTTCTTCCTCTCGCTTAACTTGTGGTCCGCCAATCCGTTCCAGGAGCTTGTAACGGTGCATGCAAACGGGGCTCTCACGGCTTTCACGGCGGCCGATGGACGAGGCTTGAATCCGCTGCTTCAGCATCCGGCGATGATCATTCACCCACCAACCCTGTTCATGGGATACGTGGGATTTGCCATTCCGTTCGCCTTTGCGATTGCGGCCTTGATCAGCGGCCGTCTGAACGATGACTGGATCAAGATGTCGCGCCGATGGACATTGTTCGCCTGGATGTTTCAAAGTGCCGGCATCATGTTGGGAGGATGGTGGGCGTACGTTGAGCTGGGCTGGGGCGGCTACTGGGCCTGGGATCCGGTCGAGAACGCCTCTCTAATGCCGTGGATCACCGGAACGGCCTTTCTGCACTCGGTGATGATCCAGGAAAAGAAGAATATGTTCAAGGTGTGGAACGTCTCGCTCATTGTCGCGACGTATCTGCTTTGCATTTTTGGAACGTTTCTGACGCGGTCCGGCGTGGTCTCGTCGGTTCATGCGTTTGCGAAGGGTTCGATCGGCAAGTTCTTTGTCACGTTTATCCTGTTGGCTCTCGGCGTCTCCGTTTGGCTGGTATTGAAGCGACTTCCGCAGTTGAAGACGGAGAGTCATCTGGATTCCGCTCTTTCGCGTGAAAGCAGTTTTCTTTTCAATAACTTGGTTCTCCTCGTATCCTGTTTCGCCGTACTCTGGGGGACCGTTTTTCCTGTGCTGTCCGAAGCTGTAACAGGCGAAAAAATCGTTGTCGGGGCTCCGTTCTTTAACAAGGTCAATGTACCTATTGCTCTGTTCCTGTTGTTCCTGACCGGCGCAGGACCCCTGTTCGCCTGGCGGAAGACTTCGCTCGCGAGCCTGAAGAAGGCATTTCTGTATCCGTCCGTAATTGCGCTGGTGGGCGGTGGATTGATAGCAGCGTTCCTGACCCGCCATGTATATGGCGTGATCTCCTTCACCCTGAGTATTTTCGTCGGAGCGGTGGTTTTGATCGAGTTCGTCAAGGGCACACGAGCTCGCATGAGGGCCAACGCCGAGCATCCCACCGTTGCGCTCAAAAACCTGATATGGAAGAATAAGCGCCGTTACGGCGGCTACATCGTGCACTTTGCCATGGTCGTGATTTTCGTTGGGATCACGGGTTCGATCTTCAACTTTGAGACGAAAGTGGAAGCCGGCATCGGCGAACGCTTCCGTGTGAAGGACTATGAAGTGGTGTGCCAGAATATCTCCTTCGAAGACACGCCCAACTACCAAACGCAGTTCGCCGTACTGGACGTTTATCAAGATGCCGACCGGGTTGCACATATGAAACCCGAATATCGTTTTTACAAGGCCAGCCAGCAGCCTTCAACGGAAGTGGCACTTCACAAGAGTCTGAAGGAAGATCTGTATGTCGTGTTTGCTGGTCTGGACGATTCGCAGCGAAAAGCCGTTCTGCAAATCTACGTCAACCCCCTGGTGACCTGGCTGTGGATCGGTTCGGAAATCCTTGTATTGGGCACACTGATCTGCCTGCTGCCCGCGTATCAAGAGGACCGGCAAGAAACGAAAATCCTCGCCAAGGAGAAGGCACGTGAAAAAGTATAGGGGCGCGTGGACGACCGTCGCTATTTGGGGCTTTCTGAGTCTCGTACCCCTCCAGGACCTTTCTTCTCAGGGCGGCTCGTCCCACAGCACCAAACTGACCGGCAAGGAAGCGCAACGCTTCAACGCGCTGTCGGAGGAACTCATCTGCCAGTGCGGATGTAACCTCGTCCTCGGCCAGTGCGGCCACATTAACTGCCCCTCGGCCATCCCCATGCGAAACATGATCGAAACCATGATTCTGGGGGGCCAATCGGACCAGGAAGTACTGAACTATTTCATGAACGAGTACCGTTTTCGCGACCATCCTCCGGTCGGCAAAGCCATCCTCTCACAACCGGCCACGGAGGGATTCGACCTTGTGGCATGGATCATGCCCTTTGTCCTTTTTGCCGTATCCGCATTCGTGACGGTGTATCTGGTACTGCGTTTCAGCCGACGGACAGGTGTGCCATCCCCGGTATCAGCGGCCCCGCTTGCGGAGGACGACTACCAGAAGCGAATCGAAGATGAACTTAAACGCACCGAATAACGGAACTCCGAACGGAGAGACCAGATGTTAACCGCAGTCATGGTCCTGATAGCGCTCATCGCTGCTACTGCTGTGTTCATGCCGCTCTTCGCCAAGATCACGCCCCCCTTCGATCCTGCAGACGAAAAAACGAAGGAACTGGAGGGCCTCATCAAGAGGAAGAACAAGATATACAGCGATATCAAAGATCTGGATTTTGAGTATGGAATAGGAAAGATGGCCGAATCGGACTACCAGGCGTTACGCAAAGAGTCGGTGACCGAAGCTGCACGGGTATTGCAGCGCATCGACAGCCTGCAGACCAAGTCGAACGGTTCGTTCACCGACGAACAGATCGAGCAACTTATCCGTTCGAAACGAAAACCATCTGCCGGCGAGATCGCCGTGGCTATGCAACAGGATTACCTCGAATGCACGGGCTGCGGCTTTCACAATCATGTCACGGCGAAGTTCTGTTCCGAGTGTGGAACAAGATTGGTCCGCGATTAGACGACGGAGACGCACGATGCGAAGAATGTTCCTCCTTTTCCAACTTTTCCTCAGCACAGCCGCTTTCGCGCAGCAGGGCGCCACAATCTCCGGAGAGATAACCAATGCCACGACCGGCGGGTCGGTCAAGGCCGACTGGATTGTGTTAGTCCAGACAGGAGCCGGGCTGACCACATTGCAACAGGTCGAACAAGTATCCCGATATGAGTTCACCGGCGTCCCCGTTGTGGCGGACGCTCCGTACCTCGTCAGGGCGATGTTCCAGGGCGTTCTTTACACGCAGACCATCATGGTTCAGGACAGCAAGCCTTATGTCGTCGATCTCACGGTGTACAACTCCACGAGCGGCTGGGCCGACATCAGCGTGCGGATCCCTCACCTCATCGTAGTGAAGGACGGTCCACACCTCGAAGTGCAGGAGACCTTTGAGATCCAAAACAGCGGAAAACTCACCTACCATCTCAAAGACGACAAGACGGCGACCTTTCGTTTTCGTGTGCCCGCCGGAGCCACGCTCGGCCAGGTTATGACCTCGCACAATCGGAGTATGCCCGTCGCGGGTGTGGTGCTTGAGCACGGAGACGAGAAGGGTGTAAACTTCCCCCTGAGGCCCGGAATCAGCCAGATTCAGATCACCTACACACTCGAGTACGTCGGGGCGGGAACCGTCATCAGGAATCGCTGGTATTATGACATAGCCGAGTGCAACATCTTTGTCTCGCCGGCCGATATGCGCCTCCTCTCTGATCGATTTCACCGGCACGAGGATGCGCAACTGGCCGCCAGCGACTTCGCGGTGTATGCGGCGTCCTCCATCGTGGCCGATGAAGAGGTATCCATCGAGCTCACGGGAGGCAGCGAAACCCGCGGCTCATCCGGTCAGGACCAGGTAGTGGCCCATCCCAGCAGAATCCAGAACATGGTCTGGGTCCTCATCCCTTCGCTTCTAGCCGTGTGCATGCTGGCCCTGTATGTCGGTCTACAAAAGCGGGTCACGGGAGGAAGTGCGGAGCGCGCACCCACAACATCGAAGGCGGAGGTCCGTCGCTCGCAACAGCAACGCAAGGATCTCGCCCACCAGCAGGAGATGCTGGCTGGTCGGATCGCCCAACTGGACGATCGCTACGAGGCACAGCAGATGGAAAGAACGGACTACGAGCAACAGCGTTCCGACCTCAAGCGCCAACTTCTCGGCGTCACGAGAGCCCTTGCCAAGCACTAAGTATCATGGCCGAACCGCTCATTCAGGTTGACGGGCTGTCCAAGCTGTACGGACGTTTCCGTGCCTTGGATCACATCAGTCTATCGGTCGGTTCAAATGAATTCGTGGCCATTCTGGGCCGCAACGGCGCCGGCAAGACTACATTCTTGAAGATTCTCTCGCTTCTGCTCCGCCCGTCCCACGGCCATCTTACGGTGGCGGGATTGCCGGCCTCCAAGAGCCCCAACGCCATCCTTCGTCAAATCGGCATGGTATCCCATCAGGTCTATCTCTACAACGATCTGACGGCCCGGGAGAATCTCCACTTCTATGCAAGGCTGTACGACGTGGACGGACCGGGGGCGGTCATTGATGCGCTTCTGGAACGAGTCGGGCTGGCGGCCAGAGCCCGAGAGCCGGTGCGCAGGTTTTCGAGAGGCATGTTGCAGCGCCTCTCCCTCGCCCGCGTTCTACTGCACAAACCCCGTATTCTGCTGCTCGATGAACCCTATACCGGTTTGGATCAGAAGGCGTCGTTGTTTCTCGATGAGATGCTAAGGGAATACCACCGGGCAGGCCACTGTCTGCTGATGGTATCTCACGACATCGACCATGCCGTGTCTCAGTGTGAGCGTGCCGTTGTCTTCGACAGAGGAAGGCTCGTCCTTGACTCGCCCACGGCAGGCAAGCCCGATTTATCGCAGACGATCCGCGGTTTTATCTGATCCTGTACACAACCGGAGTTTCATAGTTGATTACGCATGATCTAGTCCATCGTCTAGACCGGAGCGGTTACTATCGGGTTCTGGAGAGCTTCGCCGATCAACTGGCCGACGCCCGCCGGATCGCCTCAGACATGTGTTCGTCCCTGGACTCCGCATCCTACAAGGGGCTTCGCACCGTAGTTTTTTGCGGCATGGGTGGATCGGCCATTGCGGGCGATGTGGTCAGAAACGTGCTGCACGAACGACTTCCGCTTCCCCGAGACGCTGACGTTCCTCACCGCGGGCACACTG
>JBBILH010000099.1:0-10993 GCA_037445005.1 Nitrospira sp. | reverse complement strand
TTGACCTTGACGGGATGCGTCGCGATCGAAGCGGGGCACGAGGGAGTACTGGTGGAGCAACCCTTCTTTTTCGGCCATGGCGGCGTCGATCCGGTCCCGGCGAAAACCGGTCGCGTCGTGGCGGCGCCGACGACAAAAGTAGTGAATGTCGATGTCCGACCGGTTCAGTACTCGGAACATTTCGACATCATTTCAGCCGAAAATGCACCGGTCTCCTTCGATGCGTTCATGATCGCCAACGTCGTGGAAGGGCGCTCGCCGGAACTCATCTCCCGCTACGGGGCGAATTGGTATCAGAACAACGTCAAAGAGGCCTTCCGAACGTTCGTCCGAGAAGAAGTGCAGAAATATCCTTTGTTTCAATTGACCACTGATCCTACGACCCGGGCGAAATTGCAGGACGCCATCGCGCACGAAGTGCAGACCAAGCTGATCGAGAAGCAGAGCATCCCCGTCCGACTGAACCGCGTCGTGGTAGGCAGCATCCTTCCGCCCAAAGGAGTGGTGGAACAAACCACCCAAACCATCGTGCAGGAACAACGCAAGATCACGATGGTCGAGTTCCAAAAAGCTGAAGAAGCCCGCGAGAAAGCCGAGAAGCAGCGGGGTATCGCTGATCGCGCCTATCGCGAGTCGTTGGGACTCACCGCACCGGAGTTTGTCGATCTGCGTCGAATCGAGGTCCAGAAGGAGATCGTCCAGCACGCGCCGACCGCGCTGACGGTCATCATGGGATTGGAACGAGTGGGGATCAATATGCCGCCGCTTGGTGGAGATAAATGAACGGCTCTTTCTTGCTCAAGAGTCTCCTGGGAACGGAGGGGACGGGTCTTAGGATTGCGGCATAGCAGAGGCGTTATGGACCACGCACCTAACGATCGACCGACCGTTCTGATCGTCGACGACGAGTGCCACCTACGGGAGAGTCTCGTGGAACTACTCACATCGTCTGGATATCGGGTGATCGAAGCCGGGGACGGCCAAGAAGCCCTCGATCGGCTTCAACACACCTCACCATTACCGGACACCATCTTGATGGATCTCAAGATGCCTCGATCCGCCGGCATGGAAACCATGCGTGCCTTTGCCAACAGGCTGGAAACGAAACCTATTCCCGTCGTTATCATGACCGCTTTCGGCGGAAGCGAGCAAACGATCCAGGCCATGAAAGCCGGCGCGTACGACTACATTACCAAACCATTCAATGCCGATGAGCTCCTCAAAATGGTCGGCCGGGCGGTGGAGTCTCGCCGCCTCAGTGCAACTCTCCCGTCATCCTCAATCGAACATGCCGCTCCGACCGGCCAATCCGACGATCTGATCGGGCAACACCCGAGCATGCGTGATCTTTTCAAAATGATTGGAAAGGTGTCGCCGACGGATGCGACGGTGCTTCTAGCCGGCGAATCAGGGACGGGGAAGGAAGTGGTTGCGCGGGCCGTCCATCGACATAGTCGTCGCGCCGCAGGTCCGCTGATTTCTATCAACTGCGCGGCCATCCCGGAGGGCTTGTTGGAGAGCGAATTGTTCGGCCATGAACGAGGCGCGTTCACCGGCGCAGTCTGTACCAAGCAAGGGCGATTCGAACTCGCCGGAGGCGGCACTCTGTTTCTCGATGAAATCGGAGAACTTCCGATCAATCTGCAAGGGAAACTCCTGCGGGTTCTGCAGGACAAGACGTTCGATCGGCTCGGCGGACAGACGCCGCGCCATGCCGACTTCCGTGTGATCGCAGCGACGAATCAGAATCTCCGCCGGTCGGTCGCCGACGGGCGGTTCCGCGAGGATTTGTACTACCGCCTGAATGTCGTGGCGATCGATGTCCCTGCATTACGCACTCGCCGGACCGACATTCCCATCCTGGCCGAATATTTCCTTGCACGGCATCGCCCCGTGGACGCTGACAAGCCGCTCGGCTTCAGCAAGGAGGCTATGGATGCACTGCTTCAACACGAGTACCCGGGCAACGTCCGTGAACTGGAGCACCTTATTCAACGTGCGGTGGTCCTCGCCCAAGAAGCGCTGGTAACCCTGTACGATCTTCCCTCTCTCACCCCGGACGCCGGGCCAACAGCCAAGAATCAGCCGCTGCAGGGGTTATTGGATCTTCCCTTGGAAGAAGCCACCAGGGCGATCGAACGCATGATGATCCAACGGGCGCTGACACAGACACTAGGTAACAAGGCGGAGGCCGCTCGAATCCTTGGCATCCACAGAACCGCCTTGTACGTCAAACTGAAGCAGCTAGGAATGGAGGAATTCACCCTGTCTCATTCATGGCGGACACGCAATCCACAGGAATAAAACCGGCAGCGATTCTTGAACCCGGAGCCTGAGAAATATCGTCGTAAGGTCTCTCAGACTCCGCAGCTTTTTTGAAAGGCGAACATGACAGCCGATCGATCTCATAACGAACGGAGGCATGTGCATAGGAATACGGGTACCGAGCTTCGTTGTCACTGCGGAAGCATGATGGGCAGGACCACCTCGCGGGGGATTGAGGTGAAATGCCGACGCTGCAAGAGAATTCATGTAATTCCGCTGTCGGCACTCGATCAGTTTCACACGGCGATAGGCAAGGTTCCTCGATGAACAAGACGCTCATGAGGCCGCAGAACTCACCGGAATGGAGTATCAAGTGACCGAACAACACTGCTCGCTGCCCGCCATCATGATTACGCTGGGACTATCTATGTGGTCCACAGCGCATGCGCAACTCATTGAATCGAGAATCGTCTCCAATGCCTCCCGGCAAACCCCGTGTATCTTCCAGCAGCATACCCAAGACGACGAGCCGGACCGCGACGGCGTAGGCCTTCAGATGCGGGCATGCGCGACCGTGCCGGAACCCATTCCAGTTGTCCGGACTCCACCTGTGCTTGTCGCGCCGGAACTTCAACCAACATCTCCAACGCGTCATGTCTTGAAGCGAGGTGTGTCTCCAGAGGTTCTGGACTTTTTGCGCCGACTGCATGGGAAGATTTTGGACTCCAGAGAGTATCCGATAAATGCTCGGAAACTCGGGCTGCAAGGTACCGCCACCGTCGCCTTCAATCTCATGCCTGATGGGAACGCTCAAGCCATCAGAATTCGAAGAACATCCGGGCATTCGATATTGGATGATGCAGCGATCAATGCCGTCCAGCGCATCTTGCCGTTCAAGCCGCCCCGAGAGGCCGGAACGCGGCCGTTGGAATTGTTGGTTCCGATCGGGTTTTCATTGCAATAGTCTCGTTGAGACCTTGGTTCAGCCATGGCCGACTGCGGAAGCGACTCATAAGGATGAAACAACTGTTCTCCAGGCCAGAGGCGCAAGCGCCCTGAGCCCATTGCAATCGGAGGGGGATGGCCATGGAGAGAGACAATTGCGACTCACGGCGGCTGGCCGCAGCATGGGTGGGAGCCATAGCGTGTTTGACGATGACGTCATGCATACGTTCGGCGACACCCTCGATAGAACCTGAAGGAGCCGCTTCGTCGGCATATTCTGCTGAGCAAGCCGCTAATCTGCGGCAACGGCAACAGGCGCTGCTGGAACGATGGAGCAGCCCTATATCGAGAGTGATCGTGACACGAGACGATATCGGACAGTTTCGCGACCGGCGCGCGAGCGATATTCTCCGTCGACTGCCTGGTGTATTCATGGGTTCCCCCACCGGCGGAAGAAATCGTTCGGCCAGGCTCAGAGGGATCGGCACTCAGTACACGCAAGTTCTGGTCAACGGAGAGCGGATTTCTGGGAGCGGAGAGAGACGGCAGTTTGAGCTAGACCGCATTCCGGCCGACATGATTGAACGCGTCGAAATCATCAAGAGCCCTTCGGCGGAATATAACAGCGATGCGGTGGCGGGAATCGTCAACATCATTCTCCGGCAGGCTCCCGGTCCAAACGTTGAGGTGATTATGGACCAGATTCGCCGAGGAGAAGCGTCTGCGTCGTCAGGCGCACCATAGGACCAACATGCGGCCAGAGGCATGGGTGCCCCGAGCCAGGTTGTATCACACGAGGAGGGGCACTTCACATGGATCATCTGAAGAGACGGCATCTGGCCGTCGCTGGACTCGTTGCATGGTTAGGACTGGTCGTGCCTGCAGTCGCTCAGGATTCGGCGCCGACGACGGAATCACTCATCCGAACGGAATCCGCTGTGCCGACAGACTCTCCGGTGTCCACCGACTCTCCGACATCGACGGAGTCACCGGCGCCGGACACGTCGTCGATATTAAGCGAGCCTCTGCGGTCTTCCGACGCGACCGTGTCGGCCGAAGGCAGTCAAACCCGATTCTCTTTGGAAAGAGTTGATTTTACCGAGCAACGCCACCAGGGATTGCAGCAACGCCGTGACAGCAATATTGCGAAAGTCATTATCACCCGTGAAGACATCGTGCAATTCCGAGACCACAGAGTAGGAGATATCCTGCGGCGACTGCCCGGCCTTTTCATGGGCGGTCCTCCAGGCGAAAACCGTGACTTGCGGCTGCGCGGCCTGGACAAGGAATACAATCAGATTCTCATAAACGGCGAGCGTATTTCCGGAGGAGGCGAGAAACGGGAATTTGAGCTCGATCGGATTCCGGCCAACATGATTGAGCGGATCGAGATCATCAAGAATCCGTCCGCTGAATACGGAAGCGATGCCGTAGCCGGCATCGTGAACATCGTCCTACGCGCATCGCCAAGCAAATTCACCTTCGACGGCATGATCGGAGCCGGAGGACCTACGCAAGGCCGCCGGTCTGACAAATACCTTGGTGATCAGAATGGGATGTTCACCATGGGAAACACTTCAGGGAACATCGGGTGGCGCTTCGGCTCCAGCTTTTTTCGGAATCTCCGAGTCACGGAAAAGGAGAAATTCAAACCGAACTTAGACAGAGAACTCGACAATGAGTATATCCCGACCGAATCGATCGACACGTTCGGGGAGTTGCTCTGGACGCCCACACCGAGCGACAAGTTTCGCCTGACCCCCTTCCTGTTGTATCGCGAAGAAGACAAGGGGCGCACCAAGGACACCTTCGGGGCCAACGGCGCCGTGAAGGCGGCCGAAAGCGATCACGAATTCAAGGTTCTCCGAGAGCCCCGCATCACGGCCGCTTGGGATCATCGCTTCTCCGGGGGAGCCGTCGTGGAGCTGAACAGCACCATCAACCTGCACGAGGAGGAGAAATTCAAGAGTTTGGATAGCGGCACGAAACCCGGCGGAACATTCACTCCGACGAAGCGGACTCTTGAGAAAGAGATCAAACGGGACACCGAAACGATCGTGAACCTCAATTATCGTCAACCGTTCGCTCTGTTCGACACAAAGAACTTTTTTACGACAGGAACCAAGATCCGCCTGAAAGACCGCACGAAAGACAAATCCAAGCTCGATACCACGCTGGCGACAGGCGTGACGGCGAACACAACGGGGCCTAAAGACAATTATGCGGTCGACGAACGCAATTTCGGCCTCTTTGCATCCGACGAAATCGCACTGACGGACAAACTTTATTTGACGGCGGGCGTCAGAGCTGAAATGATCGACGGCGAGTTGACCGACAAGCGGACTTTACAATCGGAGAACGCGCCGCTCACGACGGATGTTACACCTTCCGCGCACATAGTCTACCGCATCTTCGACCAGACCAATATCCGCGCTTCCTATGCCCACGCTGTCAGGCGACCACAATTTGATCAGCTGATTCCCACCCTGGAGGAAACGGCCACGCAATTCAAGCTCGGCAATCCCAATCTGCGGCCAGAAAAGTCTCGTAACTACGAGCTGCAAGTCGAGCAGTTTTGGCCGAACGGCATCTTTTCGGTCGGCACCTACTACCGCCAGCTCCGGGACAAGCAGGAAGAGATCATCGTCGGACGGTCCGGAGCAAAAGACATTCTACAGGTCACAAATGTCGGAAAGGGAAGTCTCTGGGGAGCCGAATTTGAGGCCATGCGCCAATTGGACTTTCTCCCCTTCCAATGGATGCGGTATTTCCGATTGCGGGCAAACTGGACATGGACCATCAGCTCGAAGGTCACGGACCCGGATCAGCGGGCCACCCGACAATTTAAAGACACACCCCGGCACATGATCAACGTCGTTTTGGAGTATCTCCATCCGGATAGCGGAATCGGCCTCAACATCGGCATGAATCAGATCAGCGAGCGTATCGATCCCAAGACCGACGGGACGACTAAGATCGAAGATACCCTGCGGACCCTGGACATTTCGGTCACAAAAACAATGGGACAGCATTTCCAGCTTTTCTTCGACGTGAGAAATGCGACGTTCGCGCAGAGCTACAAGACCGATAAAGGCGAGATAGAAACACAATCTCTGCCGACGCGGTTGTTTTTCGGGATGAAATGGTTTTACTAAACACGAGGAGGTCCCTATGCCGTCCATCATGAGTTCCATCGGAAAGATGAAATTCATTACCTTGAATCGGGAATTGCATAAATGGGCCGGCATCTTGCTGTCCGTCGGTGTACTGGTGATCACAGTGACCGGATTTGCTCTGTTGCACGAAAAGAGCTGGAAGTGGCTGAAGCGAACCGAAGTGCCGGATATCCTCGTCCCCGCCTTGGCTGTTGAGAGAGAACGAGCAAAAGCTTTGGATGTGAAAGCCCTGGCATCTCCCCGCGGCGACGCAGCCGGAGGGATCGTGATCGGATCGAAATCTGGCCTCTATCAGAAGAGCGCGGCAGGGATAGCGACCATGGCACTCCCGGCCGGGCAGGCCGAAGTCACGGCGCTTTGGCTCGGGGAGGAACGCTGGCTGGTCGGCACCTCGCGCGGCCTGTTCTTCAGCACCGACTATGGAAGGAGCTGGGACGCAGTGGTGGATGGCCCGTGGGGAGACACCAAGCGGCCAAGAGTCAATGTGCTCGCAGCAAGCCCCGTCTCTCCATCCACGATTTATGCCGGCACCAAAACGGGCGTCTATCGGTCGAACGACGGCGGCGTCCACTGGGACGATTTGAGCAAACGGCTCGCCGATGCCGCATCACGGGCTGGAGACGAGGAGGAGATGGAAAAGAAACAAGACGTGATGACGATTGCGTTCGAACCCAATCATCCCACGACGGTGCTGTTCGGATCCCATCGCGGCCTCTATCGCTACGACTCTGATCAGGACACCGTCGCTCCCGTCGACTTTTCGGCTGCCATGGCGAGCGTCCCCGCTCCTCCGATGACTCTGGCAAAGTATCTGAACGATCTTCATACGGGAAAGCTCTTCGCACACAAGCTCTGGATCGTCTATGACCTCATCGCGATCGGACTTGCTCTTTTCGTCGCGACCGGCCTCTACATCTGGATCTATCCTAAATCCGTGAAATGGAAGAAAGAGCGTGAACAAGCGCGTGCGCGAGAGACGCGCTCGATCGGTACATCATCTCTGCCGGGGGAACGGCCCCTCCCGCATCAAGGGTAGTTAGGGCCGATTAAATCTCTACTTTTCTACAGGAGGTATGCAATGAAGTATTTCATGGCTGTCGCGTTCATAATCGCAGGAGTCGGCTTAGCGGTGAGCGGGCCGGCTTGGAGCGCGAAAGACCCCAAGGGTCCGAAAGGCCCTAAAGGAGCCGAGTTGGTGAAGGAGGCGGCGGTCACCATCGACCAGGCTATTAAGACGGCCCGCGAGAAAGTTTCCGGCCCCGTGGGGGAGGCGGAATTGAAGCACAGAGACGGGAAGACCGTATGGGAAGTCGAAATCGCCAGCGCAGACAACAAGGTGATGAAGGTGTTCCTCGATGCGCAATCCGGCGTAGTCATGAGCACGGAAGAGAAGAAGCCGCGCAAGGAACACAGCGAACATCACAAAGATGGCGCTGAACAAGGCGCCGCCAAGTGATTCACTTCTTCTATGCACATCAACTGGACCATGCAGAGTGATGGACGGGGGTCTGAGAGGCCGCCTCGATCCGGAGCTCGGCGACAGAGAATGCTGGGGTGGTCTTGCTCCTTCATAGTCCACAGCCTCATCATGCTGGGAGCGATGGCGGTGTTCGGGAGGGTGCAACTGCACCCTCCCGCGGAATCCTTTCGTTGGGATGTGGCTCTGGTTAAGTCGGCGCCACGAGAAGCGTCGACGCCGCAGAAACAAGCCTCGGTGCAACCCGTAGCCCCTCCCCGCACGCCGGACTCGGCTCGGTCCGCGGCACGGCAGACTCGACACCATGCAGAACCCCTTACTGCAATGCCGATCCGGGACATACTCCAACCAACCGAGCACTCGATACAACGCGTCATCCAGCGGACAACGGATTCACTGATCGGACAGACTGCCGCGATCGCAACAGCCACTCGAGCAGTGATGACTCGTGCAGCCATACGCCGGCCCGACGCACCGATTGTGCATCAAGGAGACGCAATCGTTGAACGGACCACGGTTTCAAACAGACCCAGCGCACAAGGAATCTATCGCCCGATAGTGCAACCGACCGTAGGAGTCGGACGTGTGGAACAAGCGTCGCTGTTTCGTGAGCAAACGAATGCTCACCCCGTTGTCTTACCAACTACGGCCGCTCCGTTGCCTCAGCTCGTAGAAAGAAGAGCGGACTATAGCTGGCTGGCAACGACCTTGTGGAAACGGGTGCAGGCGCTCAAGCGCTATCCACTGCAAGCTGTGGAGGATCGAGCGGAAGGCGACGTGCTGCTGGCCGCCGTAGTGCACTCCACCGGCGAAATCACCGACATTAAGGTCATCGAAAGCTCCGGCTACCTCCTCCTCGATCAAGCCGCGGTCGAGGCGGTCCGCAAGGCTTCACCGCTGACGTTATTTCGACCATTGGACCACGACCAGGTGGCAGTAGAGATTCCGATATCCTTCCATGACCAGAAATGATCCGCTCGCATTATCACGGAGGACTTCATGCACGATACTAGACTTACGATCAAGCATCGGCTGATCTCAGCCGTCAGCTTCTTTGCATTTATCCTGCTGAGCGTTCCCGGTCCCGCTTTAAGTCAACCAAAGGCAGAGAAGACATTTAGCGCCACGATTGTGGACGCTCAGGGCGTGGAAACCGAGATCAAGAATCTCATTTTCTATTGGGAAGAAAAGGTCAGCGACACGGCCTTCGTCCCGCACGAGCTGAAACATGTGCCGGTCAGACGCGGCCAAGCCACGGTCAACGTCAAGTTTGACGGGATCAAGACCATCGACATGAAGCTGCCGGGCGAGAAGGGTCTCCCTCTCATCCTGATCTCGCTGACGAACGGAAACAGCGGCGAGTTCACACTGGCTATCCAGGGAAGCTTCAAAGGACAGTCGGATTTTGGCGAGACGGAAGTTCCTGCAGCGACCATTCAGAAGATAATCTTCAAATGAGCGGAACTCTCATGGATCCTCTGTTCAGCGCATTCAAGTCGTCGGCTCTTTCCGCAACACAAGAGGTTTCATTCTATCGACGAGTCCTGCTGGATGCTCGCACACCAGTATTCTCTCGCCTGTGTCTGGCGTGCGCTCTCGGCTATCTGGCGCTTCCCCTCGACATAGTCCCGGATTTCCTGCCCATAATTGGGCATCTCAACGACATCATGATCGCTGGCGGATTAATGTGGCTTGCCGCACAATTCATTCCCGCGGAGGTGATCGCGGACGCGCGGCGTGAACAGGCGAGCAAGGAAGTCGTCGTTATCCCTTAATCTGTTCAGCCAGATAAGCGGGAGGCCCTATCTGCTTGATTGTGCCGAGTTGGGTTTCGAACCAGTCGATGTGCTCTTCCGAATCGACCACCATATCTTCCAGCTTGTGGCGCGTCGTAAAATCTCCGACCTTGGCGCAATGGGCGATGGCCTTCCGAAGCAACTCCACATCTTCGATCTCAAAATCTCGATCCTTGGCGAACAAGGTGGCGACGTCGTTTCCCTTCGCGACGGCATCGAGCTCCCCGACGTGAGGAGCCCCTTCGAGGTAGAGAATATGGTCGATCAGACCGGACGAATGGCCGACTTCTTCCTGAGCGAGATGGCTGAAACGCTCATGCAGGCGGTCGTAGCCCCAATTCTTGCACATGGCCGCATGCAGGAGATACTGATGCACGGCGGTGAGTTCGGCCCTAAGGATTTGATTCAGGAGATCGACAACGCCTTCTTTGGCTTTCATGGGCCACCTCAGCTGTCTTTCTTAATCTGTTCGGCAAGGTAGTTTTCCAAGCCGGTCTGCTTGATGGTCTCCTGCTGCGTTTCGATCCAATCGATGTGGGCATCGACGTCCTCCGCCATGTCTTCGAGCATATGGCGGGTCGTGAAATCCATGACTTTGGTACAATGGACGATACCTTCGTTGAGTAACGAGAGCATTTCCTGCTCGGCCTTCAGATCCAATTTCAACTGCTCGGGGACCGTCTCGCCGACATGGACTGTGTTCATTCGCTGGACGTCGGGACGCCTTCCAGATAGAGGATGTGACCGATAATTTCATCGGCGTCTTTCATTTCATCAATGCTGCGCTCACGAATCTTGTGATGAAGCCGCTCGTAACCCCAATTCCCGCACATCTTCGCGTGAACGAAGTATTGATTGATGGCCGTGAGATCTGCCGTCAGGATCTTGTTCAGGATATTGACGACCCCTTCTTTGGCTTTCATAAGTTCCCCCTCCTTTCACTCAGCGAGCTAGGCCCTCATGCCAGGGGCTCATGGTTGATCTACGGTCATTATCAAATGCCTCTCCATATTCGTCAACACACCCGTGGCGCGCGTGGTAAGATCGGTTCTCAATTTCTGCCGACTTCAATTCTCAATTTCGATCGATCGCTTAAGGGGGGACAAGGAACCGGGAGGGATCAGCCGGCTTCGCGGTAGCCGCAATCTTCGTTCCGGCATTGTACGCTGCGGCCCGCTTGCTTGCTGACTTTCTCGATCAAGAACGGCGCGCTGCAGGTCGGGCAAACCTTGTTGATCGGGCGATCCCAAAGGGCGTACTCGCACTTGGGATAGTTGCTACATGCAAAGAACGACCGACCCTTCCGAGTCCGCTTTTGGACCAGATCCCCGCCG
>JBBILH010000098.1:0-11392 GCA_037445005.1 Nitrospira sp. | reverse complement strand
CCTTTTCGCACGATCTGCTCCTAGGGCCTATGGTCAGCCGGCTGAGCGCTATACCGGAAGTCGCGCGGACGACAGGACAGCAGAGGCTCATCCAGTTGGCTCGATGGCTGCCCCGTTTGTCGTTGCTCCTCGCACTGGCCGTCGTCGTTGCCGCGGTGGACCTGGCGCGTTCATGAGTCACATTATTCCTCTTCTGTCGCCTTCTGCGACAGCGGCTTAGCCGGTACTGTTGCAGAGCTCCCCTCTGTTCGGACGGCACCGCTGCTGCCCGGGTTCGAACCGTTTAATATCTCTACAAAAGTCCTGCCACGACGAATTTTTGCCTCCACGGTTCCCTACTTGCAGCCGCCCCTTCAGATCACAGCGGGAAAGGAGTTCGGTGATGCATCCGATTCATCCGATGGTCGTGCATTTCCCCATTGCCCTCCTCTCTTCCAGCGTCCTGTTCGACCTGCTGGCGACAAAATGGAATCCCGAACAGTTCCGGTCGGCAAGCCTCTATACGCTCCTGCTCGGGCTCGGCGGAGCGCTCCTATCGGTTATTAGCGGCCACATGGCTGAAGAGGCTGTGGAGCATACCAGCGTGCCGGAACAGGCGCTCGAGATTCACGAGAAGCTGGGCTTCGCCACGTTCTGGATCTTTGCGGGCCTTTTAGGGTTGCGAGTAACCGAGTGGCTCGGCTGGATGCGGGGGCGGCCTGTCCTGACGATCGTGCTCGGAGTAGGCGCCGTCATCGTGCTGTTCGTCGCAAGCTATTATGGTGGAAGCCTGGTGTATGACTACGGAGCCGGCGTCATACTGAAACGTTAACTCCTACGGGAGCAGATATGAAACATGGACTCTGCGTTGCGACAATAGTCTTGTGGGTTGTCACGTTGTTCATCGGAGGGTGGTTCTTCGTGAAGGGGTGGACGACGACAGGCTCTGATGGTCGCATGGAAATCCTTCTGGCACCGTCGGAGCGAGATCAGATCCTTGCTGAAATGCGACTGCTGTTGAAAGCGGTGGACGGTGTCGTGAGGGGACTAGGTGAGGCGGAGCCGGATCGAAAGCTGATGGAAACGGCGGCAAGGGCAGCCGGCATGCAGATGGCCGCGGACGCAAGCCCGGCGATCATGGCCAAGTTGCCGCTGCCGTTCAAGCAAATGGGGATGTCGATCCACAAGGACATGGATGCTCTTGCGGATGCCATCGTGCAAAAGGAGACGCCGCAACAGATTCTGCAACGGCTGTCGAGCATGACGGCCCGCTGCACGACTTGTCACGATTTGTATCGCTTCTCGGCGGGGCCGTAACGACCCGTCGCGACTCCAATGCGCCGGACGAGGCTCTCACGAACGGAAGGATCCGTGGTTTGGAACTGGGCGCACAGCCTGGAGGTGAATGATGGCACAAGTGGCGATCATCGGCGCATCGATCGGGGGCTTGCCTGCCGCCTATGAAGCGCGAGCGTTACTGGATAAGAAGCACAAGGTCACGGTCATCTCGAATGTCGACTCGTTCCACTTCGTGCCGTCGAATCCCTGGGTGGCGGTGGGCTGGCGCACTCGCAAGGACATCAGTTTTCCTCTGGGCCCGGCCCTCGAGAAGAAAGGGATCGAATTTGTCCATGCGACGGCCGATCGGATCGAGCCGGAGCAGAACCGCGTGATGACGGCAAAAGGCGAAGTGCCGTACGACTACTTGATCATTGCGACGGGACCGAAACTGAACTTCGGCGCCGTGCCGGGATTGGGCCCCAGCGGTTTTACTCAATCGGTCTGCAACGTGGACCATGCCGAGCAGGCCTGGGGCGCCTATCAAAGCTTCCTGAAAGATCCCGGGCCGATCGTCGTGGGCGCCGCGCAAGGGGCGTCTTGCTTCGGACCGGCCTACGAAATGGCCTTCATTCTCGACGCAGACCTGCGGAAGAAGAAGCTTCGGAAGAAAGTCCCGATTTACTTTGTCACACCGGAACCCTATATCGGTCATATGGGCTTGGCTGGGGTCGGCAAGTCACGGCGGCTCATGGAAGATGAGTTCGCCGAACACTCGATCAAACCCATCCACAATACCGCGATCAAGGAAGTACAGCCGGGCAAGATGCTTCTGGAAGACGGGCAGGCGGTGCCGTTTCGCTACTCGATGATCATTCCACCATTTGCCGGTGTCGATGCGGTGGCCGGCACAGCAGGACTGTGCAATCCCAAAGGCTTCGTCAACATTGATGCCTATCAAGCGAATCCGAAATACAAGAACGTCTATGCGGTAGGCGTGTGCGTGGCGATCCCACCGGTGGAACAGACGCCGGTGCCGACGGGCGCGCCCAAGACCGGCTATATGATTGAGTCGATGGTGTCGGCGGCGGTCCACAACATCAAGGCCGAGATCGACAATAACGACAAGAAGGAGACGGCGACCTGGAACGCGATCTGCCTGGCCGACATGGGGGACACCGGCATGGCGTTCGTGGCGCTGCCGCAGATGGCCCCGCGCAACGTCACTTGGGCCAAGAAGGGGAAATGGGTGCACTTGGCCAAGATCGGTCTAGAAAAGTATTTCCTGATGAAGATGAAAAAGGGGGTCAGCGAGCCCTTCTTCGAGAAGGCGATCTTGAAAGCCGTCGGTATTACGAAACTGGAGCGGTCCGCATGATTTCTGACCTGCGGAACCGGCAAGGGCGGACGAACCGGAAAAGAATAGAGCTACAGATTATTCGCGCGACTGCCGCTAAAGGAGGAGCCCGGCGATTCGCCGTAATGCACTGTCCTCTTGCGACGCCCCTGGATGGGCCTATAGCCCCTGGAAGGATGCCATGACACTCCATGAAGGTGGACCCGACGACGCGCTCACATCCGGATTATCCACGCCGGTCTCCTCGCGACGGAATTTCTTTCAGTGGATGATCGGCCTTTCCGCCGGACTGATCGGGATGGGACTTGCGATCCCGCTCGTCGGTTACGTCGTCTCCCCGGCGTTGAAGCGCCGGGACCAGCCGTGGGTTGATGTAGGCGCCGTGGCCGATTTGCCCGCCGGTCAACCCAAGCAGCTCGAACATCTGACGACGGTGCGGGACGGCTGGATGGAGACGACGTCCCATAAGACGGTATGGGCGGTCAAACAGGCTGAGGGGGAGGTCGTCGTCTATTCGCCGATCTGCACTCATCTAGGCTGCGGATACCGCTGGGAAGGGGAAGAGAAGAAGTTCAAGTGCCCCTGCCACGGCAGTGTGTACGACGTCACAGGAGCCGTCCTCGCCGGTCCGGCTCCTCGCCGGCTCGACATCCTTCCCTCGAAGATCGAAGATGGACGGCTCTTTGTCCAGTACAAAGAATTCAAGTCGGGTCTGGCCGATTCGGTGGAACTGTGAGCAGACGTGTAGCGTATTTCGTGAAGCGTCGTTCGTGAAACGTGAAACTCGGGAAGAAGACGTGAAGCGTCGTTCGCTCGAGAGATACGAGCGCCGTGATATGAGATACGAACGGCGAGATACGTTTCACGAGATGCGCTTCACGTTTTCTTGCGCTTCACGCTTCACGAGATGCGAATGATCTCACGAATTTACGACTGGCTTGACAGCCGGCTCAATTTGCAATCGGTGCAGAAGACGCTGCTGGACGAGCCGATTCCGGGCGGCGCCAGTTGGATTTACGTGTTCGGGTCCGCGACGTTGTTTCTCTTCGTACTCCAAGCAGTCACCGGCATGTTTTTGGCCGTCTATTACGCGCCGACGCCGGACCATGCCTACGACAGCGTCCAATTCATCGAGACACAAGTGCTGTTCGGCGCGTTCGTGCGGGGCCTGCACCATTGGGGGGCCTCGGGGATGGTCGTGGCCATCGGCCTTCACATGCTGCAAGTCTATTTGTACGGGGCGTACAAGCCCCCGCGCGAATTGTTGTGGATGGTCGGGGTGGTGCTGTTCATCATCGTATTGTGCTTTGCGTTTACCGGCTATCTCCTTCCCTGGGATCAGAACGCGTATTGGGCCACGCAGGTCGGCATCAACATGGCCGGAACGGTGCCGATCATCGGCGACTGGCTCGCACCCGTGCTCCGCGGCGGGGAGGCGCTCGGCGCGCTGACACTGTCCCGATTTTTCGCCTTGCACGTGCTGTTCTTTCCCGCCCTGCTGGTCTCGTTGGTCATGGTGCATCTGTTCATTCTCCGGCGAGTCGGTCCGGCGGGACCCTGGACCGGCGGGTTCGAACGGCGGAAGCGCGCCGAAGCAACGGCGCAGCGCGGAGGGCCGGGGAGTCCCGGTTTCGTCGAGCGCCGAGTCAGAGTCAGCGAGACGTTTTATCCCCGGCAGGTGTTCATGGACGCCGTCGTCATGCTGGGAATTTTCGCCGTCGTGGCGGCCCTTGCGCTCACCGTGCATTTTCCGCTCGCCGACAAGGCGAATCCGTCCGACACGACGTTCGTGCCGGTCCCCGAATGGTATTTTCTGTTCTACTATCAACTGCTGAAGTACATGCATGGGCCGCTGGAGCCGGTGGCCACGTGGATTTTGCCGGCGCTCTTTTTCCTGGGGCTGCTGTGCTGGCCGTTCATCGACCGCAACCCCATCCGCCATCCGACCGCGCGGCCGGCGGCGCTGGCCGCAGGCGGGGTGTTTCTCCTGGTCGTATTCGGCCTGCTCGGCGTGTCGCTGCACGATCTCTATGCAGTGCCTCGCGTGGATCCGGCGGTGGCGGGTGGAAAGGCGGTGTTCGCGCAGTTCGGCTGCGCGGGCTGCCACCGCATCCATGGCGAAGGCGGGGCCGTTGCGCCGGACCTCTCGTTCATAGGCGACACGAGGCCCGACCGAGAATGGCACATCAAGCACTTTAAAGACCCGCAATCGGTATCGGCCGGCTCGTTCATGCCGAAGTTTCCCCTCACCGACCGGCAGCTGCAAGATCTGACGAGCTACATGCTCAGTCTGAAACGATCGTCCTAACCCGCATGACGGGCTAAGCGGTACGATCGAATCCTTTGCCTGACTTCTGGCTCACACGGCCAGGAGGAACGGAAGAACCATGAAACTAAACGAGATGTTGCGGCTCATCGCAGGACTCTTCGTGCTCATCGCCATAGGCCTCGGCGCGACCGTTCACCCTTATTGGAACTACCTCGCCGCCTTCGTAGCGGCCAATCTGATCCAGTCGGCTTTCACCGGCTGGTGTCCGATGATGGCGCTGTTAAGAAAGCTGGGCGTGCAAGAGTAGCGGGAACTTGCAAAAGGTCGAGGCTTAGTCCAAGGTTGAGGCCGGTCGCTCGCAACTTCTCAGCCTATACCTCAGTCTTAGCCTTCTTCTGCAATGCAAGCACGAACGGACATGAGAGTGACGCGTTGGCTCATCGTGGCGCTACTGTCGGCGGCCGGGTGCGGTCCCAAGGAGGAACCGGCGACATCCGCCGTCTCGGCCGCCCCACCGTCCACGATCCAGTCGTCGGTCGTGGAAATCAGGACGACCGAAGTGCCGATTCGCGTTGAAGTCACCGGGCAGGTCGCCGCCGTCTTTCAAGCCACGCTCTCCAGCCGCATTCAAGGCACGATCGACAAGCTCTTCGTGAGGGAAAGCACACAGGTCGCCAAAGGGCAGACGTTGATCGAGCTGGATAATCGGGACGTGAAAGCGGAACTGGCCCGCGCCGCGGCGGAAGTCGAAAGCGCCAAGATCCAGCTCGACCGAATGAACGCCCTCCTCAAGGAAGACGCCGTCTCGAGGCAAGAGATGGAGAATGCGACTCGGGCCTACAAGGTCGCGGAAGCCAATCGGAAGGCCGTCCTGGCGCAACTCAGCTACACGGTGGTCAAGGCTCCGTTCGACGGCGTGATCACCGACCGAATGGTGGAAGCGGGGGAGTTGGCCTCGCCGGGCCAACCATTGTTGAAAATGGAAGACCCTCGTCAGTTGCGGCTCGAAGCGACCGTTGCCGAGGGGGATCTCAAGGCCGTCTCGGTCGGCAACAAGATCCCTGTATACATCGATGCGCTCAACCAGGGCGCGCTGATAGGAACGGTCGGGAAGATTCTTTCTGCCGGCGATCCCCAGACGCACACCTTCATCGTGAAGATAGACTTGCCTCCCACGGCAGGACTGAAGACCGGCATGTTCGGCCGGTTTCACCTGGACAAGGGGGCGAGCCGGACGATCCTTGTTCAGGCGTCCGCTGTTATACAGCGCGGCGAACTGACGAGCTTATTCGTCGTGGGGGCCGATCGCATTGCCCGATTGCGTTGGGTCAAAGTCGGAAGGCGTTTCGATCAACACCTCGAGATTCTGTCCGGTGTCGCCGTCGGCGAGAACGTGCTGCTCGACGCCTCCCGCGGCGTGGACGGCGCCGCCGTGCAGATCGTCGATACGGTGGCAGAGCCCTTAAAGCCGTAAACCGTGCTTCGTCAATCGTCATTTGTAGAAAGATGGCTTTGGGCTCGGCGGTTGACGATTCACGGGCAACGTTCGCCGAAGCCTCCGATTGACGATTGACGGCCTTTCGCCACGGTTGACGTATGACGAATGACGCCTCCCAATACGGTCTCTCCGGCCGCATCGCCGCCCTCTTCATCGACAGCAAGTTGACGCCGCTCATAATGGTGGCGGCCCTGCTCCTCGGGCTGTTCGCCGTCGTGGTCACGCCCCGCGAGGAAGAACCGCAAATCGTCGTGCCGATGGCCGATATCTGGCTGCCTTTCCCCGGCGCTTCCGCCAAAATCGTCGAAGAACAACTCGCGAAACCCTTCGAGCGCAAACTCTCCGAGATTAAGGGCGTGGAATACGTCTATTCGCTCTCGCGCCCCGGAGGTGCGTTGATCATCGTGCGCTTCTACGTCGGCCGGCCGATGGAAGAAAGTCTCGTCGACCTGTACGACAAGTTGATGTCGAACCAGGATCTCCTTCCGCCGGGGGCTGAACCCTTTCTCGTCAAGCCCAAGGACGTGAACGATGTGCCGATCGTCACCGTCACTCTGTCGAGCCGACGGTACGGCGAATTCGAACTGCACCAGTTGGCGGAACAGGTCTTGGAGGAAACGAAGAAGGTCTCCGGCACGTCCGGCGGCTTCATCGTCGGCGGCCGGGCCCGCGAGGTCCGCGTGCAAATCGATCCCGCCCGCCTAAAAGCCTACGGCTTGACGCCCTTGCAGGTGGCGCACGTGATCCGCAGTGAGAACCGGGCCTCGCCCACGGGACGATTCGACAGCCGGAACCAGAGTTTTTTGGTCGAGACGGGACGATTCATTCGGTCGCGCGACGACATCGAGAGTCTCATCGTCGGCGTGAACGAGCGGAGACCGGTGTACTTGCGGCAGGTTGCCGACGTCACGGACGGACCGGCAGAGCCCACGAGCTATGTCTGGTTCGGGGAGGGAGGAGGGGGGAGGGATAGACGTCCCTCTGAGGCCATCAGCCATCAGCCATCAGCCATCAGCTCCGAAGAGCCCGCCGTCACTGTGGCCGTCGCCAAACAGGGCGGGGCCAACGCGGTCGCCGTGGCGCAACAGATCGTCCGAAAGGTCGAAGAGATGAAAGGGGTCGCGATTCCGAGTGATGTGCGCCTGACCGTGACGCGGGACTACGGCGAGACGGCGCAAGAGAAAGCGAACGAACTGCTCCGGCATTTGTTGATCGCCGTGGCGGCGGTCGTCGGGTTTTTGGGAGTCGCATTGGGACCGCGACCGGCCTTCGTCGTCTCGATCGCAATTCCGCTCACATTGGCCTTGACGCTCTTCACCTCTCTGTTGATCGGCTACACGATCAATCGCGTGACCCTGTTCGCTCTCATCTTCTCCATCGGCATTCTGGTCGACGACGCGATCGTCGTCGTCGAGAATACATATCGGCACTTGTCTCTGCGCCTGAGGCCGCACCACGATGCGTCGATCCATGCGGTCGACGAAGTGGGGAACCCGACGATTCTGGCTACGCTCACCGTCATCGCCGCCCTGTTGCCGATGGCATTCGTCTCCGGATTGATGGGGCCGTACATGAGGCCGATTCCGGTGAACGCTTCCATCGCCATGGTGTTCTCGTTGCTGGTCGCGTTCGTAGTGATCCCCTGGTTTTGCCAGACCTGCTACAGAGCGATGGGTACGGGGCAAGAGGCAAGAGGCAAGAACTCAGGACTCAGCGCCTCCCTCGACACCGCTCGGGACCCTGAGCTTGACGAAGGGCAGCACTCGGAACTTGAAGAAGAAGGCGGCGCCGTCCGTCTCTATCGACGGTTTTTGTCGCCGCTCCTAACCCATCCGGTCCTGGCCTATGGTTTTCTGGGGGCTGTGGCTCTGCTGCTGGCCGGATCTTGCCTGCTCGTCTATACCCGCCACGTCGTCGTGAAGATGCTGCCGTTCGACAATAAGAGCGAGATTCAGCTCGTAGTCGACATGCCTGAAGGGACCACACTTGAAGAAACGGCAAGGGTGACCCAGGCGCTGTCGGAACATCTCCGCACGATCCCGGAAGTGCGGGACTACCAGGCCTACGTGGGAACGGCATCGCCGTTCAACTTCAACGGACTCGTTCGCCATTATTATCTGCGCGAACTACCCCATGAGGCGGACATTCAAGTCAATTTGGTCGCCAAAGATCTCCGATCGGCGCAGAGCCACGAAATCGCCCGGCGACTGCGGGCTCCGGTGCACGCCATCGCTCGTCAATACAACGCGAACGTGAAAGTCGTCGAGGTGCCGCCCGGACCTCCCGTGCAGTCGGTGCTGGTCGGAGAAATCTACGGGCCTGATTACGCGCGCCAAATCGCCGTGGCTCGCGAAGTGCGGGGGTTGTTCGAGTCGACGCCGGGGGTCGTGGACGTCGACGATTACATTGAGGCCGACCAGGTCAAGTACGTCTTCACGGTCGATCGCGCGAAGGCGGCGCTGGCCGGCATCGCCTCGGAAGACATCGTGGCTACGTTGCGCATGGCGGTGCAAGGAACCAAGGTCGGGATGGTCCATATTCCCCAGGAGAAAAGCGCGGTCCACATGATGCTGCGCCTGCCGTTGGCGGAACGCACCGGGCTCGAACACATCGGCGAGATCGGCCTCCGGACCAATACGGGCGGCATCATCCAACTCTCGGAATTGCTGACGCTCGAACAGACGGTACAGGACAAGACGATCTACCATAAGAATCAAAAGCCGGTCGTTTATGTCGTCGCCGATGTGGGAGGGCCCGGAGCGGAACAGGCTGAGAGCCCGGTGTACGGCGTCTTGGGTGTCGGCAAGAAGTTGGAGGCCTATCGGCCGTCGGAAGGCTATGAAATCGAGCAATTCTACGCCTCACAACCCTGGTCGGAAGATAAGCTCGCGATGAAGTGGGACGGGGAATGGCACATCACATACGAGACGTTCCGCGACATGGGGATCGCCTTCGCGGTGGCGATGCTGTTGATCTACCTGTTGATCGTCGGGCAATTCCAATCGTTTCTCACGCCGGTCATCATCATGGCGCCGATCCCGTTGACGTTGATCGGCGTGCTGCCAGGCCATTGGCTGACCGGGTCCTACTTCACGGCAACGTCGATGATCGGCTTCATCGCGCTCGCCGGAATTATCGTCCGCAATTCCATCCTGCTCGTCGACTTCATTCAGTTACAGGAACGGGCGGGCGTGCCGTTGGCGGATGCCGTCATTAGGGCCGGCGCCATCCGCACCCGGCCGATATTGCTGACGGCTGCCGCGCTCATGGTCGGCGCCTTCGTCATCATCCTTGACCCCATTTTCCAGGGGCTGGCGGTCTCGCTCCTCTTCGGCGTCGGCGCATCGACGTTGCTGACCCTGGTCGTCATACCCATCCTCTACTACCACATCTCCGGCCGCCGCTCCTGAATGAGCCTCGCCCTTAGCCCGCACGATTCAAGACGATTCATTGCGAAATCGGCTGAAGACGTATCTCGCCTCTCGATCCTGAGTTCCACGTTACCTGAATCTGAACACTCGAAACCGCCCGCTTCGCTCACGCTTCACGAACGACGCTTCGCTCGCTTGTGCCGTGATTGCAGGAGAAGCGCTCGTGCATGATGCGGGTCGACAGACGTGGGGCTCCACACTGTCGCCTTCTGCGACAGTGGCCGTTTCCTTCCTGTAGCAAGACTCCCCTGTCCCTCGTCGCCGCAGCCCCGTTCCCACTTTAACCCGATGAATTCCTAGTGCGAATCGCTCCGGATCGAGACAACCCCTTCGGCTCCCTCTTTGCATTTTTGGCGGGATCGAGTGATGCAGGCCCATGAATAAGAAGATCTCCTTCTCCATCTGGTACATCTTCCTCGCCGTCTGGGCCGTGATTCTGGTCCATGACTTCATCCATGCCCTGCAGAAGGTCGAGGAACTTCCGTACAGCGAGTTCAAGATTCTGGTCGCGGCCGGGAAAGTCGCGGAGGTTTCGGTCAGCAGCCATATCTTGACCGGCAAGCTCAAGTCGGAAGGGGAGTCGAAAGAGCAGAAGAATTTTTCGACCATACGCGTTGAAGACCCGGATCTCGTTCGCGATTTGAATCAACACGGGGTGAAATTCACCGGCGTGATCGAAACGACCTTTTGGCGCGACCTGCTGTCCTGGATACTGCCCGCCGTCGTCTTCATGGGCATTTGGTTCTTCATTTTCCGACGCCTGGGTCAGGCGCAAGGCGGTTTCATGCAGGTGGGACAATCCAAAGCCAAGATCTACATGGAAAAGGACATCAAGGTCACGTTCGCCGACGTGGCCGGAGTGGACGAGGCCAAAGAAGAACTCCGCGAGGTAATCGAGTTTCTGAAAACGCCGGAGAAGTTCACCAAGCTGGGCGGGAAGATTCCGAAAGGCATCCTGCTGGTGGGCCCGCCGGGTACCGGAAAGACGCTCCTCGCCCGCGCGGTGGCGGGCGAAGCGGCCGTGCCGTTCTTCAGCATCAGCGGCTCCGAGTTCGTCGAGATGTTCGTCGGCGTGGGGGCCGCGCGTGTGCGCGACCTGTTCGAGCAGGCGAAGCTGAAAGCGCCTTGCATCATCTTCATCGACGAGTTGGACGCGCTCGGCAAAGCCCGCGGCATGGGTCCGATGGCCCATGAGGAGCGTGAGCAGACGCTGAATCAGTTGCTCGTTGAAATGGACGGCTTCGATCCGCGCGCCGGCGTCATTCTGATGGCGGCCACGAATCGCCCCGAGATTCTCGACCAGGCTCTCTTGAGGGCCGGCCGATTCGATCGCCACGTGCTGGTCGATCGTCCGGATAAGATCGGCCGGGTGGCGATTCTGAAAGTGCACGCGAAGCAGGCGGCCCTTGCTGCAGAAGCGGATCTGGAGACCATTGCCGGCATGACGCCGGGATTCTCCGGGGCGGACCTCGCCAACGTGATCAACGAGGCGGCGTTGCTCGCCGTCAGGCGCGGCAAAGATCAGGTGGGGATCGCCGAGCTGCAGGAAGCGGTCGAGCGGGTCATCGCCGGGCTGGAAA
>JBBILH010000097.1:0-11407 GCA_037445005.1 Nitrospira sp. | reverse complement strand
GTCGTGCGGCTGCCCTCGACGCGGTCGAGCACGGATATGATGTACTCCTTCTCGAACTCCTCGCGGGCCGCGGCAAGCGACGTCATGGCTCGCTCGGCCTTCTTGTGTCCCGTTAATCCTTCGACGCAGAAACCGCAGTTGTCCTGAGGCACGCCCCCCGTGAAGGGGCAGGACTGAAACCCGCAGAGATCGGAGGGCTGGATAGGCTGTAGTTCTCGACCAAGCGCCACGCCTCGCTCGACCATGTTTTCCAATTCCCGCACGTTGCCGGGAAAGGAATAGCGCAACAGGAGTTCCCGCGCCGCGGGGGAAAACCCCTTAAGCTTCTTGTTCATCTTAGTGGAGCAGGTCTTGAGGACATGGTCGGCGATGACCATGATGTCCTCCTGGCGTTGACGGAGCGGCGGAATGACGACCTGCACGACGTTGAGCCGGTAGAACAAATCCTCGCGGAAGCGCCCCTGGCTCACTTCTTTCCGGAGATCCTTCTGGGTCGCGCAGACCAGCCGCACGTCGACGTCGATGGTCTCGTTCCCCCCGACCCGTTCAAATTTCCGCTCCTGGAGGACGCGTAACAGCTTGACCTGGACGATGGGAGAAATCTCTCCGATTTCGTCGAGGAACAGGGTCCCCTTGTGCGCCAACTCAAACCGGCCTCTTCGCTGCCGCAGGGCGCCGGTGAACGCCCCCTTTTCATGACCGAACAGCTCGGCTTCCAAGAGGGTCTCCGGCAGCGCCGCGCAACTCACCTTGATGAGCGGATGATGGCTGCGCGGACTGTTTTGGTGGATGGCGTTGGCCACGAGCTCTTTTCCCGTTCCGCTTTCGCCGAGTATCAAGATCGTCGAATCGGTTGCCGCCACGCTCTTGATCTTGTCCAGCACGGCGCGCATCAGGCTGTTGGTCCCAAGGATGCCGTTGAAGCAGAACTTGTCTTCGAGCGCTTCCTTCAAATCTTGGTTTTCACGCTTCAACGCGACGACACGACCGACCCGCTCCACGATCAACAAGAGCTCATCCATCTGGAACGGTTTGGTGATGTAGTCGAAAGCCCCGAGTTTCATCGCGCCGACCGCGGATTCGACGGAACCGTGCGCCGTGATGACGACGACTTCGGTCTGAGGCGACTTCTCCTTGGTCGCCTTGAGCACCGATAGCCCGTCGGCTCCGGGCATGCGCAGGTCCGTGATCACCAAATCAAACGATTTTTGGCGGACCGCCTCGATCCCCTCGGTGCCGGACGCCGCCGCATGGACGTCGTACCCGACGGCCTCCAGGGCGTCGACCATCGACAGCCGCATCAGCGGCTCATCGTCGACCAAGAGAATCGCCAACCCCTTCATGATTCCTTCCCCACCAAGGACCGTTCGCGCGACAGCGGGAGACACAGCGTAAACGTCGTGCCTTTCCCGACTTCACTGTCCACCAGAATCTTACCACCGTGCCGCTCGACGATGCCGAGGCTGACCGAGAGCCCCAATCCCGTGCCCTCGCCCTCGCTCTTCGTCGTGAAGAACGGATCGAAAATGCGGGGCAGGACGGCCGGAGGAATTCCGGAGCCCGTATCGCTCACCTCGACCCGACAGATTCCCTCCACGACCGATGTGCGGATCGTCAGAGTCCCGCCGTTCTTCATGGCCTGGACCGCGTTCAGAATCAGGTTCATCAGGACCTGCTCGATCATGTGCCGATCGACCATCAGGCTCGGCAAGGAATGGCCCAAGGCCGTTTCCAACCGGATTCCGCTCGACCCGAACAGATGGTTCGTGAGCACCAGCACACGGTCGACGACCTGGTTGATATCGGTCGGGCTGAACTCCGGTTCGTGTTGTTGGGAAAAGTCGAGCAATTGGCGCACGATTTTCTGGACCCGACGGACCCCGTCCTCCATCGACATCCAGTATTCTTCCTGACGAGCCGGTGACAGCGTCCCCTTCTTCAGATTGTACAGACAGTTGAGAATGCCGCCGAGCGGGTTGTTGATCTCGTGCGCGACGCCGGCGGCAAGCTTCCCGACCGAAGCGAGCTTTTCGGAGTTGCGGATCTGTTGCTCCAGTTTTTTCGTCTCGGTCATGTCCCGGGCGATGCCCAGCACGCCAAGAATCTCTCCTTCCGCGCCGTTCAAGGGCGATACGCTGACCATGACCGTCCTCGTCTCCCCCATCCGGGTGACCACTTCGACCTCATAGACCTGCTTGGCTCCGATGTCCAAGGTGTTCTTCAACCGCCGCCCTCTGTGCCGGCGGGACAGCAGCGACAGGTAGGGCCGGCCGAGCAAGTCGTCCTTCCGATATCCCCAGACGCCGACCTTGCCGTTGACGTAGGTGAATCGCTGGTCCGTGTCGAGCGTGTAAATCACGTCGTTGGCGTTCTCAAGAAGATTTTCCAGGTACTGCTTCGTTTCCTCGATCTCCCTCGTCCGTTCCGAAACCTTCTGTTCAAGTTCCTCCCGATAAGTCTGCAGTTGCCGCTCAAGCTTCTTCCGGTCGGTGATATCGCGCAACTGCACCATGACAAGGACCTGATCGGCTCCTCCCGCGCGAATCAGATCCATTTCCACCGGAGTGGCGAATCCTGCCGCGTTGAAGACGGTGATTTCCTGGGTGGGAACCTGGCGCTGCCCCGTGCCGATATCGGACAGCCACGCCCTCAGTCGCTCATGATATTCGGCCGGCACGACGTCGAGCAGGCTGCGCCCGACCACGTTCGCTTCGGCGTATCCAAGGGCGTGTTCTTCGCGCTTGTTGACCGCAACGACCGTTCCAGAGTGGTTGACCATGAACACCGAATCCGCCACCAAATCGAACAGCGCCTTGTACCGGGCTTGAGACGCGACCAGTTGCTGAGTGCGTTCGGAGACGGCCTGTTCGAGTCCCGTCGTATAGTGCTGCAACTCCTGCTCGAGCCGGTGGCGCTCCGTCACGTCCCGCACGAACGCGCGCGAATGGACCAACCCTCCGCGCTCCTGATCGAACAGAGCCGTGGCATGGATTTCCACGTCGATCGGCCGGCCGTCTTTGGCCAGCAGCACCGTTTCCATGGTGCTCTGGCCTTGAGCCACCAGTCGTTCGAGATAGTGGAGCACTCCGGTTTCCTGTCCTTTCGGGACCAGATCCCAGAGCTGCATCGCCAACATCTCGTCGAGTCGATAGCCGAGCTTGTCGAGGCCGGTCTTGTTGACGTGGACGAACCGGCCGCCGCGATCGAGCTGGTAAATCATCTCCGGGGAATGCTCGATCAGATCGCGATATTTTTCCTCCAATCGGCGGACTTCTTTCATGCGCTGTTCGATCTGGCCGAAGGAGCGCTGCAGATTGGCCGCCATTTCATTGAACGCGCTCGCGAGTCCTTCGATCTCGTCTCCGGTTTTCAGCTCGAGGCGTCGTTCCAAACGGCCGCTCCCGATCTCCTGCGCGCCTTCGTGCAGTATCTGAATCGGCCGCGCGATACGCCGCGCGACAAGCACGCCCGTTCCCCAAAGCACGGCAAGCACGCCCAATCCATAGAAGAGAACCTTGGCGACCAGTTCCGCCAAGGGGGCGAACGTTTCTTTCGGATCCTGGCGGACGACGATGATCCATTGCTTGCCCCCGATGCTTCCCTTTGCCAGCCGCTCGCCGAACCGGACCGGCGCGAACCCGATCAAGGCGTCCTTGATGCCGTGGGAATCATCGGCGGCGACCGCCCATCCGGATTTCGACGCGCTCAACATGCCGATCAGCTCGGCGTTTACCGAATGCTCCTCGGGCGCCAGAATCGGACAAATCAGCGGGACGCCGTCCGAACTGAACAGCATGGCATGCCCCGTTGTTCCAATGGAGACCTCCGCGATGGAATGAAAGAGCGTATCGCGCCTCAACAAAATGGTGACCGCCCCGATCACTCCTTTTTGCTGATCATCGAGGATCGGCGCCGCCACCACGACGACGTGCGTACCGAACGCGGGATCAAACGCGATCTCGCTTACATAGGGCTGAGGACCGTCTCCTTTGACGACCGCCTGCCACCAGGGCGTCTTTCCGTAGAAATAGTCGACCTGAGGGATGGAACTGACGACCAACGCGCCCTGGACATCCGTGACGAGGATCCCGACGTAATCGGTCTTGCGGATGTCGTGCCAGCGAATCAGATAGTTGGTGACGATCCGGTTGATGAAAAGCGGAAACTCGCTCCGTTTGTCACGCTGCTTCCAGCGCTGCTGCCAGTCCTTGATGATGTCCTGAATGCTCTTCGCATTTTTGCCTTCATACGACCGATTGGCTTCCGTAACCGCCGTCCGAAGGAAGGGGGTCGCCGCCAGTTGCTGCGCCTCGTTCATCCCCCGCGTGACGTGCATTTCGATCCGGCTGGCGGCTTCGACCGCCACCTCCTTGAAGCTGGCGCCCGTGGTGTTTCGCAGGGCTCGGTGTTCTTCAACATAGGTGAGCGCGAGAAGCAGCGTGAGAGGGAGGAGGCCGACCATCACGATCGCCGTGATGATCTTTCGCTGGAGACTGTAAGATCGACTCCAGAGTTTCATAATAAACCGCGTAAGACGTGAAGCGTTCCGGATATTCTCAGAGACGAGATACGAACGACGCTTCACGAACGACGGACTATTGCACCAAGTCACCTAGCTGCGTTTCAAGAGCTGGCCCGACGACTTCGGCCACAACAGAAGCAGCGGACTGGCGACGAACACCGACGAATAGGTCCCGAAAATGACGCCCCACAGAAGGGCCAGCGAAAAATCGTGCAGCACTTCGCCGCCGGCCAGCGTCAACGGAATCAGGACCAGGACGACCGTCAAACTGGTCACGATGGTCCGGCTCAGTACCTGGTTGACGGCGTTGTTGATGACCGTCTCTTCGGTGTCCCGCCGCCGCATGCGGAGGTTCTCCCGGATACGGTCGAAGACCACGACCGTATCGGTCAGGGAATAGCCCGCGAGCGTGAGGAGCGCCGTGACGACCAACAGCGTGATTTCCTTGTCAAGAACATAGAAGGCGCCGAGCACGGCAAGGACGTCGTGGAACGTCGCCAGCGCCGCCGCAATGCCGAATCGGAACTCGAAGCGGGCCGCGATATAAAGGATGATGCCCGCAAACGAGACGAGGATGGCGACAAGGGCGTCTTCCTGGAGTTTCTTCCCGATCGTGGGGCCGATCTCGGTGCTGGCATCGACCACAAAACGATTGTCGGGGAAAGACTTCTTGAATACCTCCACCACTTTGTCGGCGACCTTCTCCTCGATCGTCGTGGACGCCTTGACGCGGATCAGCAACTTGTTGTCTTGACCGAACTCCTGCAGCTCGGCATTGCCCAAACCGTTGGCCTCCAACGCTTTTCTCGCCTCGTCTATTTTGAGCGCTTGCTCGAACTTCAACTGGACCGCGGTCCCGCCTGCAAAGTCGATCCCGAGATTGGCCGCTCCCCTGGCGATCTGAATCAGGCCGATGATCCCCAGCAGGACCATGATGCCGGAGAAGATAAAGGCGTAGCGGCGCTTCCCCATGAAATCGATGTTCGTCTTCCCGAGAATTTCCAACATGAATGCTCCCCTTCTGAAACAGGTTGAGGCTACGGTTGAGGTCAAGGATCTAGCTCGACCTCGGCCTGAACCTTGACCTTCTCTATATGCTCAACTGTTCGACTTTCCGCCGTTGATTCATGATGTCGAAAATGACCTTCGTGCCGACCAGAGCCGTGAACAGATTGATGGCGATACCCAGACACAGGGTCACCGCAAATCCCTTGATGGGACCGGTACCGAACAGGAAGAGGGCCACGCCGGTAATCAGGGTGGTCACGTGGGAATCGATGATGGTCAGCAAGGCCTTGTCGTAGCCGGCGTCGACCGCCATCCGCACGGCTTTCCCCCCTCTCAGCTCCTCGCGGATGCGTTCGAATATGAGGACGTTCGAATCAACGCCCATGCCGATCGTCAATACGATACCGGCAATGCCCGGCAGTGTCAGGGTCGCCGTCAAGGCGGAGAGCGCTCCCATCAAGCAAATCAGATTCAACACGAGGGCGAAGTCGGCGATGATGCCGGACATCCGGTAGTAGACGATCATGAAAATGACGACCATCAATCCGGCGAACAATGTTGATCTGATTCCTTTGTCGATCGAGTCCTGCCCGAGCGACGGGCCGACGGTCAGGTCCTGGATGATTTTCAGCGGGGCAGGAAGCGCGCCGGCCCGCAGGACGATCGCCAAGTCGTTGGCTTCCTGTGTCGTGAAGGTGCCGGTGATTTGCGCTCGACCGCCAGTGATCCGTTCTTGGATGACCGGAGCGGAATAAATCGTATTGTCCAATACCACCGCCATCCGCTTCTTCACGTTGTCGCCGGTAATCCGTTCGAACTCCCGGCCGCCCTTCGAATCGAAGGTGATCGAGACATAGGGATCATTGAACTGACCGATCGCCACCCGCGCATCGCTCAGCACGTCCCCTGTCAGCATCACCCGCTTTTTGACCAGGTAGGGAATGCGGGACTCGCGTCCTGTGTCCTTGTCGACGGCGCGCTCGAAGAGGATCTGGTCGCCTTCGGGGACTTTGCCTTCGAATTGCTTCAAGATTTCGGCTTCCTTGTCCTTCGGAATACGGGCCGGCAAATCGAGCTTGACCTGGCTGTCCTCATCAAGCATCTTGAACTCCAGCAGCGCCGTTTCCTTAATCAGATCCTTGGCGCGTTTGGGTTCCTTCACGCCAGGCAACTGGACGACGATCTGCTTCAATCCCTGGCGCTGAACGACCGGCTCCGCCACGCCGAACTGGTCGATGCGGTTTCTGATGGTCTCCAGCGCCTGATTGATGGCCGAATCCTTGATGCGCTTGATCTCCGATTCGCGCAGCTCCCAGACGACCGAATTTGCGGTCCCGACGCCGTCCTTCTCGACAAACGTGGGGAAATCGTCGATCAGCTTCTGGACTTGAGTCTTGACGTCGGCATTCTGGAATTGAACGGAAACGGTCGCAGCTCCGCTCCGCTTGACGGATTCGACCGGGATTTTCTTGTCCACCGCCAAGTCTTGCAGCGAATTGACCGATCGATCGACGGCGATTTCGACCGCGCGATCCTCGTCGACTTCCATCACCATGTGAATGCCGCCCTGCAAGTCCAGCCCCAGGGTGATACCTTTATTGGGGAGCACCGCCTTTACCCAGCCCGGCAATGCCTGATACAAGGGCTGATACGACGGAATGAACCAGACCGCCGACACCAGAATGACCAGCAACAGCAACGTGAGCCGCCCACCGACTTTTTTCATACGCGCCTAACCTTTTACCCTCTCCGGACTATGCGTCCTTGTCCTCATCGTCTCCGCGCACCCGCGCGATGTGTTCCCGCTGCATCTTGATTTTCGTGTTGTCGGCAATCTGCAGCGTAACGGTTTCCTTGCCCAGATTCGTGACCGTGCCCCAAATGCCGGAGGCCGTCACCACCTTGTCTCCTTTCTTCAGAGCTTCCAGCATCGCCTTCTGCTGCTTCTGCTTCTTCTGCTGAGGGAGGATCAGAAGGAAATAAAAGATCACAAAGATCAGAACGAAAGGCACGAGCGACAACATCGTCCCTGCCCCCGATCCGCCCACCCCGTTGCTCTGAGCCCATGCCGCCGATTCCATGAACATAGCGCACAACCCTTTCCCGCAAATTCAGTTGTCCCCGGCGGACCTGCAGTGGCCGCCAGCCTGCTGCTCCTCGATCGCCCTCGTCTCCGCCGACTCCACCCCTTGAGCTTGATAGAAGCCGGTCCGAAATTCTTGAAAGGTCCCTCCCGCAATCGCCTCCCGCATGCGCCGCATGAAATCCGAGAAATACCACAAATTATGGATGGTATTCAGGCGCGAAGCCAGCATCTCTTTCACGTTGTAGAGATGGTGCAGATAGGCCCGCGAATAGCGCGCACAGACCCAACAACCGCAAGCCGGATCGATCGGCCGCTCGTCTCGAACATAGCGCGCCTGTTTGATTAGTACTCGCCCGAAGCCGGTAAACAGCCACCCGGTCCGTCCATGGCGTGACGGCACGACACAGTCGAACAGATCGACTCCTCGAGCCACCCCTTCAAGAAGATTCTCAGGCATACCGACTCCCATAAGGTAGCGAGGCTTCGCGGCGGGAAGTTCGGGAACGGTGGCTTCCAACATGCCGTACATCTCGTCCTTGCTCTCGCCGACCGACAGTCCGCCGACGGCATAGCCCTCGAAATCCAAGTCGACGAGTTCGCGGGCGGAGATCCTCCGCAGGTCCCGATCGACCCCGCCTTGGACGATCCCGAATAGGGCTTGATCCCCACGGCGCCGGCTGTCCCTGCACCGTTTGGCCCATAACGTCGTCCGTCTTACCGCGTCGCGCACGATTTCCCTATCGGCCGGCAACGCGACACAGTGATCAAACGCCATGATGATGTCGGCGCCCAACGCTTCTTCAATCTCGATCGCCGTCTCCGGCGTGATGAAATGCGTGGACCCGTCCAAGTGCGACTGGAAGCTGACGCCGTCATCGGTAACCTTGCAGAGCTTGGCCAAACTGAACATTTGAAACCCGCCGCTGTCGGTTAGAATCGCGCCGGGCCAGCCGGTAAACCGGTGCAACCCTCCCATTTCCGCCACAACTTTGTGCCCCGGCCGCAGGTACAAATGATAGGCATTGTTAAGCATGAGTCGGAATCCCAGCCGTTCCAAGTCCTGGGGGTCGACGCCCTTCACGGGCCCCGACGTTCCGACCGGCATGAAGGCGGGCGTTTCGATGACCCCGTGCGCCGTGCTGAGCGACCCAAGCCTCTCCTCGGACCGACCCGTCTGTTCGACTGAAAATTCCACCGAGGCCTCGTTCAACTACATCTGGTCAGGCGCCGAAATGCCCAGCACCGTCAATCCGTTCTTGACTACGTGCTGCACGGCCCACATAAGCGCAAGCCTGGCGGCCGTCCTTTCCGGATTTACCTGATCCCGCTGCAACTCCTCACCGGCTACCAAGTCTTTCGGCGCCAGGTCGAACAGATCCTTGTCGGCTGCGGGAGGCAAGATCCGGTGTTTGTTATAGAAGGTATGGAGCAAGCCGGCGAGTTCGCGAAGATAGAAGGTCACGCGGTGGGGTTCATAGGCGATCGCGCTTCCCTGTAACACCGAAGGGTAAGCCGACAGTTTTCTCATCAACCCCAGCTCGTCCGGATCCGTCAGGACGGAGAGATCGGCCCGGCTCGGCGTCGGACAGGCGACGCCCCGCGACGCGGCAACCCGCCAGAGGCTCGCAATACGCGCATGGGCATATTGCACGTAGTAGACGGGATTCTCCGCGGAACGCCGCTTTGCCAACTCGAGATCAAACTCGAGATGAGTCTTGGAGTCGCGCATCAGGAAGTAAAACTTGGCCGCGTCCGACCCGACCTCGTCGATCACTTCCCTCATCGTAATGAATTCGCCGGTGCGCTTCGACATCTTGACTTCCACGCCGCCGCGCAGCAGCTTCACGAGTTGCACGAGAATTACTTGCAGCCGCTCCTTCGGATGACCGAAGGCCTGCATCACCGCCTGCATGCGGGGTATATAGCCGTGATGGTCGGCGCCCCACACGTCGATCAGCACGTCATAGCCGCGCTGCAACTTATCCCGATGGTAGGCGATATCCGACGCGAGATACGTGTATTCACCGTCTTGCTTCTTGACGACGCGGTCCTTCTCGTCGCCGAACGTCGAAGAGCGGAACCACCAGGCTCCTTCCTGCTCGAACAGCAACCGGCGGGCCTTCAATTCGTCCAACACCCGTTCGACCGACTTGGATGCCAGCAGCGAGGCCTCGCTGAACCAGGATTGGAATTCCAATCCGAACGACTTCAGGTCTTCCTTGATCTGCCCCATCAGCTCTTCATAGGCCCACGTGCGGCAGCGCTCCTCAACCACGGAATCCGGCTGCCCGTCCAACAGCGCAAGCTTGGACTTGAGCCGTTCGGCCACTTCGGTGATGTAGCGGCCATGGTAGCCGTCCTCCGGGAACCGGACGGTGCGGCCTGTAAGTTCCTGGTAGCGGGCAAAGACCGAAGCGCCCAGCAGTTTCATCTGACGGCCCGCGTCGTTGATGTAGTATTCGCTGACGACATCGTAGCCGACCGCCCGCAACAGACTCGCTACCGCCTGTCCGACCGCCGCTCCACGGCCATGTCCGACATGCAAGGGCCCGGTCGGGTTCGCGCTCACATACTCGACGAGGATTCGCTTGTTTCTCCCAAGATCGGTCTTGCCGTAGGACGGCCCCTGCGATTCGATCTCGCGCAATGACTCTTGCCACAACGCAGGCTTGACCGTGAGGTTCAAGAATCCAGGCCGGACGATCTCTACACGATCGAAGAGCTCTTCACGCCTGGGAATGTTGTCGACGATGATTTGCGCGATATCGTGGGGAGCTCGTTGCTCGGAAGAGGCCAGCGACATGGCGACGGTCGAGGCCAGGTCCCCCCACTCAGGCCGTTTGGGCGCATCGAGGACCAGTAAGGGCCAGGACTCCGTCTTGAGTTGCCCTTTTCTTTTCGCTCCATTGAGGGCGCCGAGGAGGGCATCAGCCACCTTCTCTTGCACAACACCTTGAGACACGAAAGTCTCCTAAGTCCTTACCATTGAAAGGAAAATTTAACTTGCCACTGTACCACATGGGCGAGGATACGAACAAGGCGTTACCGGGAGGAAACCTCTATAGAGCAAGATCTGCCATCAGGATTGAGCGGCAGATCGACTCAATCTCCCCGTCGGAGAACTTGAAGCTTGGGCCACCCTCGAGAATCCGGACGGATCGCCCTCGCGGTCCCCATCTCCGAGAATCGGTTGGACCGAATAGGGCCACCGTTTGAAGTCCCAGCAAGGCAGCGAGGTGGGTGGGGCCGGAATCATGACCGACAAACATGGCCGCTTTTGCCATCACCCCCGCCAGAGTTACGAGATTGATACCACTGACTATGATCGGTTTCCTTGAACATAGAGTGCGCAGCTGATCGACTTGAATCCTGTCGGCCGGGCCTTCAAGAATCCACGGCGCAATCCCGGCCCCCTCCAGCATCTCCATCAGCTTTACTAGAGGCCGAGGATGAATACACTTTTCCCGACTGCCGCTGCCCGGATGGATCAGCGCGAAACGTTCGTTCGTAGGCAGGCCGGCTTGCCGAAAATATTCCTCGGCAAAACCGGAAAAGGAACGATGGTCGATCGGCCGTCCGAGATCATCAGGATCCATCGGAGGCGATTGGACGATTTCAAGAAACCGATCCGATTGATGCGCCTGCTGAAGCCTGCCGGAAAATGGGGAAAGCACCACAGCCTCCCGGCCCCCCAGCGCCCGCAGACGAAACGACAGATGCTCGTCTTTGTCCTCCAGCCACGCCACCACATAGTCACAGGTATCAAACCACGCCTGCCAGCGAGCCGGCAG
>JBBILH010000096.1:0-11636 GCA_037445005.1 Nitrospira sp. | reverse complement strand
ATAATGACGAGCTCTCTCCTGACCGTCCATCGATTATCCACCAAGGGCAGCCCAGAAGCAGCTACTGGCTCATCGTGTTGAAGCGAGGCAATCATCCTAGAACCTATCTCAAAATTGAAAACTCGATATCTGTTAGCTATCACTTACGGCAGGCGCAGCGAATCGATCACGATATTTCCCAGGATTCGGCAATATTATGCATGGTTGAGTCTCATAACGCGAAGCAGAACTCTTGTCGAAAAACGATTTTGAGATAGGTTCTAGACTCTTTGAATAGATTCGACCGGACGCGGTCCAGACTGTGTATGAAGGCCCAATACCTGTTCGTAGAGACGTTCGATAGAGCGAATTCGGTTTGCGAAGGAGAACTCCCGCTCGACGCGATCTCGACCAGCTTGTCCCATACCAATTCGAAGATTACTGTTCCCTGCCAGAAAAGCAAGAGCCTCACTGAGCCCGGACACGTCGCCTTGAGGTCTGACAAAACCAGTCTGACCGTCACTTACCAATTCCTTTGTGCCTGCAACGTCGGTCGTGACGACAGGAAGACCCATCGCCATTGCTTCCAACACACTATTGGGCAGACCTTCACGGCGCGATGTCATCATGAAAATATCAAACGAGGCATAGACGGGCTGAAGTTCTTCCTTGTAACCGAGAAAACACACCTGCTCTCCGATACGCAATTCACAAGCCAATCTGCGAAGTCCCTCGAGTGTGCTCGAATCCCTTCCCGTCCCAACGAGGACGAAACGAGCGCACGGGTTCTCGCGTCCAATTGGAGCAACGGCGCGCAGCCAGGTTTCTAGATCTTTTTCGGGATCGATTCTCCCAACGTAACCAATGACCGGGAAGGTCCCCACCAACCCATATCGCGCCCGCACGGCGGCTTTTTCGCGAATGGGAATCCAAGTATCGGTATCAATGGCATTGTGGATAACCGATATCCTTGATGAGGGGATCCCGGCAGAAACCATTTCGTCTTTGGTTGCGTGAGAAACGGCAATCAGGTGGTTGAATCGTTTCATGAGGAACAGATCCAACATTCTGTACAGGGCCCCTTTCATCCCAAGCATCACCCATGCGTGGGCTGTCGAGACGACGGCGATCTTTCGTTTCCAGAGCCACAATCGAACGAGGTAGGCATAAAGATCACTCTTATATTCGTGTCCATGGATCAGGTTGATGTCATGTCGCATGACGAGGTCACGGATGGCGATGAGCACTCGCGGATCGAATTTGCCTCGTTCCTCAATCTCGACGAAATTGATTCCTTTTTGCCTTGCCTTTTCCCGAATGACGAAGCCTGTGGCTTCCGCATCCCTGATGTAGGCCACCACGACCGAGACACGGGATTTAGTGTGCCGCTCCGCGGACAGGAGAATCGTCTTATCGGGGCCACCGCCCCAGGAGTAGGTATTACGGAGTTCCAGCAATCGAATCTCAGTCACGGGAGCCACCGCTTTCGCCACGGACATCCCCGCAAACCCATCCCACCCGTCGAGCGATCTGCTTGGCCGACTCCATGGCACCCCACACCACCGCTCTAGCTTTTTGCAATTCATACATTTGAGGCTTAAATCGTTGCGGTCTCGCAAAGTCATGCTGTCGCCCCGCGAATGGTCGCGTCTGATCGCGATGTGCAAGCATGTACGGCCAAACGTAGGCATTCGTCATCAAAATCACGATGGGTCTTGTCAATGAGCACGTACTGAATGATAGAAGATCGCGAATACACGCCTCAAAAAATGCTCCTGCCTTCTCAAAGCATTTCGTTCGCAGCGGCTCACTAGCGTAGAGCGCCGCCAGCGCCAACACATTGCACTTGCGAATATCCTGGGCCGGCCATGTTTCGGTCGGAATTTCCACTCTGTCTAGAACTGATTTGTACGGCACCTCGTGTTCCAACATCCATCGGGCATAATGCAGCAAGCTCTCGCGAGCGTATTCATACATGTAATCGAGTTGCTCCTCCTCAACCTTGACATCCAGGAACTTGCACAACGCCTGGAGGAACACCGTATACGACCAACGGTGCTCGACATCATGAAGAGTATGTTTCTCGATGTCGTCCTGAGGATGCACGCACCGGCGGATCAATTGCTCGGCCTTGTGAAGATAGCGCCGATCTTGCGTAAGCGTGTACGCATCGAGTAACGCATTGGTGGAATTTCCTGGGCCGCGACCCGGTCCGTGATAGTCAAGGTCCACCGTGAGGCTGATCAGTCCGGTCGGCCTTCTATCAAGCCATCCGAGTGTGCGGTGAGAGCCGTCATCCAAGGCGATAATCCAATCTGCCAGTCCCAGAACCGCCTCTCTTGCTTGAGAGTCACCCGTCAGGAAGTGGTAATACATTAGGCCCGTCGTGTACACGTGCCCACACGAAGGTCCGCCGCCACAAAGATGGCGGCTCCTCGATGAGAGAGTTGATTTTGAGTAGGCCCTGTGGGTGGCGGTCGATGCATCCGTATAGTGTTCCGTGTGCCAGAACATTCCGCCATTGAACTCGACGCGGTCCTGTTTGGTATGGTAGATATCGATGTCAATAACGTGCTTGGCGAGATCGTCCATCAAACGATACCATTGCCGGTCCCCCGTCCTTAGATACTGTACAATGGCCCCGTAGATGACATCGTACTGGTTGTTATAATGCGCCACGAGCGGCACATCCTCCTTGTGCCGCACAGCTTCGTGGTCGGCATAAAGATCCCCGAAGTTCCGCCACCCATACTCGTCGATAACCTCCCGCCTGTCGAAGAAAGAATGGGTTCCATGTACTGCGCTTTCAACCAATGCTTCAGCCATGGCAAGCGGGGCGGACTCTTGCCGGTCGCGTTCGCGCGGGTGTAGATATGGGATGGCCTGCGAATGCGCGTACCATTCCGGGGTAGTTCCGGCCGTCAACTTGTTATGGACCCATTCTAAGTGAGCTTCAGGCTGCTCATCCCGCTCAAAATTCAGCCATAGCGTGTGGGTTTTCTGCTCACCGCCTTGGAGTTCATGAGTGTCATTGAATTCAGGGGGAAAGAGACTCACCCGAACCACGTTTCCATGCACGCCGATGCCCTTTGGAAAATTTTGCCAGAACCCTTCCACGGCGGCGGAGACGCTTCCCGAATCCCCAGACAGCTTGACCACAGGAGAGGCCCTTCTACCTCCCCCCACGCCGGCACCGTCCGCGATGACACGATACCCCTGAAAGGTATGCATGACTTTGCCGAACCTGTTGACGTGATTGGTGCTGTTCCAGTTCACTCCCCCGCTGGAGTCCTGATAGATCTGAAACATCGTGTACCGACCCGCTTGAACGGGCGAATCCGGCTCTGCAGTCCAATGCACAGTTGGAGGATTGTGCGATAGCAGACAGAAATCCAGCCAGAGCCCCTTCAGGAAGACGGAGCCCTCGTCGCCCAGATCCCACAGCCCGCCGGGGTGTCGCGCAGCCCGTGGGTTGCGTACGGTCAGATTGAGCTGAATCAAGCCGGTCTCAGCGTAAAAATTGATGCTCGCCACAAAGTCGACCAACGATGACTCGTCTGTCGATCTGAAGTCGCCTTCCACCTTGAGTGTCACCTTCACAGGACCGCGCCGCTCAACGTGAATGTCGCGAATATGAGGGACATACGGCTGTCCTGATTCATCGATGAGTACGGTCGTACATTCCTTGCCCCGAACGAGTTCGAGCCCGTCCACAACAACGCTGTCGAAAGGCTTGAATACCGCCTCATTTACGATGAACGTGTAACGTCCCGTATCGATATGATACCCCTTGCCCACTTTGGTAGCTGCCAGTCTGCCGTACGCATTTCGGGCAGCAACCTCGTGGTCATGTACCAGCTGATATTCGAGAGGGCCATCCGCATGACTATCCACGATGAAGTCGACAACGATCCACTTCAGGCTTCCGTCTGTCCATCTTTGGAGCACTTCCACTTGAGCGGGATACACTCGGCCTCGCCGATCTCTTAACACCAACCCTTCGCCGCAAAAGATCGCTCCTTTGGGCAGGGGGCAACCCACAGTGACCGGTTGCGGCGCAGGACGCACCTGCTGACTGTGGCTCACAACGAGCGGGACGCTCAACGGAACGTCGGCAGTACGAAGCACCATCGGATCTGACTCATGTCTCGAACTATGCATGAGGCGCCCTGTCAAACAGTCGTTCGATGTATGGAGGACCGCGTGCTCCCGGATAACCGGTGACTGCGAGAGAGATCAGTCAGCATTTTGGCCAGTTCGCCCGTCATGTTGGTAATATTGTATTTCCGGTGTGCCTTCTCGCTGGTGGCTACCAGAGCGCCCGCCGCCCAGTTCTGATAGGCCCGTTCTATCTCGTCGGCGATTTGGCGGACATTGTCGGACTCTACAACAGTTCCCGAACACTCGTCTTGTACGATTCTCCCTGTGGCGCCTTCAGTCGGAGTGATTGCCAGAATCGGTTTTTTCACGGCGATGTATTCGAATAGCTTGGAGGGGACCTGCGTGCTTGTCCCTGGCTGAAGCAAGAGGAGCAGGTCCGCTGAACGCAGATGCGCAAGACTTTCTTGGTACGAGACTTGGCCTTGAAGGACCACGAGATCGTCGATTTTCATTGAAGCCAGATGCGTCGGAAGATCGTACGGCAGCTGGATGGATCCAGCGAATACCACACGTATCTTCGTTCGATCGACTGTTGCCCGCTTCGCCGTAACGGCGAGTCCTTCCAAGAACTGCTTCGGGTCTCTCCTGCCATAGAGAAAACCGGTGTGCGTAATGGTGAGGCACCGCCTAGGTGTCACATCTTGTTGTTGTTCCGTCTCGTAATCGTCCGGATCAAACCCATTCAGCAGTGAGACAAACTTGCTTTTGGGTTGGCTGGAAAATCGCCTGAAGAACTCCGCCTGAAGCTCATTCGTATTGGAGATCACGACATCGGCGTGCTCGATGACTTTTCTCTCCAAGAACGCCTCCATCGCGTTTCTGAATGCCGAGTAATCACTTCGAAAAGGATTGGTCATCCAGGGGTCACGAAAATCCACCACCAAAGGCTTTCCCGTGATGAACTTAAGCACCATGCCGATGACATGCGACGACCACGGTCTGCCCGTCGAGAATATGATGTCGATCCCATATCGCTTGGTCGCGATGAATCCGCTGACGACTGCGGGAAGCATCCACCCCATTTCCTCGTCAGGAATCTCGAACAGGTCTGTGAAGGTATCTTTCGCTTTTTGATACCAACTCTTACGAGACGAAACCGCCCTGTCTGTCTGTGCGCTGGGCTTCGCGGGATCCTCCGGTTGCGTTACGGGAGACAGAATGCGGGCAACGCGCTGTTTCAGTGTGAGAACTCGCGTAAGCCATCGAATGACAGTGGTTCTGATAATTCTGATGTCTTTGGGCACCTTCTCAAGCAAAGACGCGTCGGTCGCAAAATAGGGCTCATAGCAGTGCTCTTTCGCGGTCAGAATTATGGGTGCCCAATCAAAGTGAGGCAGGTATTTCGCAAACTTGAGAACCCGTTGAGCACCAGCCGACCCAATTCCCCCGACAGGAGGGAACAGGTAGGCGATCATTAGAACTCGCCTCATTCGCATCTCCGCCAATTTTAGGGAAACGCCTCGCCCTACTTTCGAACTTCGATCACCGCCGCCCAACAATAGCGCTGCAAAAACGGAAACAGGCGAAGCAACCACTTATCGAGCGGTTCGGTTATGGAAAGACTCGCTTTGAATAACATCTTGCTTTTCGCAAGCAAGAAGAGGCCTTGCGGCAAAATCGACAGGAGATGGTAGCCGCGATAGGAAGCGAACCGAAAAGCCTGGCCAAACTCACGAATCTGTCCCGCTGTCATTGGTTGTTCAGTGGGAGTTCGACGGGTGGGGGTCAAGGCGCGGAATATTCGAAGAAAAACATTATGCGCGAGCGGTTCGATAAACACTGCGCGTCCACCCGGTTTCAGCACACGTGCGACTTCGCGCCCTGAGAGGCGTGGATCTGTGTGGTGTAGAATGGAGACGCCCAACACTAAGTCGAACGCTTCGCTGCGGTATCCCAGATGCTCGGCCGCCATCACGGTAGGACGTATGTGCTTCGCGACGCCTGCCGTCTCCGCATCCCGGACAAGATTTCTGATGCTTTGCGGCGAAATATCGAAGGCATCGATCAGGGCCCCTCGCCTTGCATACTCGACAGTGCTCCACCCTTCCCCGCAGCCGAAATCAAGAAGTTTGCGTCCGCTGAGATTGCCGACTTGGGCGAGATACGAATCCCAGACGAGGTTCATGCCGCCGGCAGAATAGAAATTGCCCTGGTCCGGATGATGGGAAGAACCTGCTTTGGCGTCATGAAACTCTCTCTCGATATCGTGCCGGTCCTCCAGTGATGTGTTTTCTTTGTTCATACTTTCTCCTATGAACCCGCTGAAAACTGGTTGGAGAGCGCTGTGTTATGCGAGGTCAACACCGCTCGTGTCGTGCTTAACGACCGCCGGAACGCCGACGGCCAGGCAGCCTGTCGGAACGGACGTTAGCACAACCGCATTGGCGCCAATGCGACAACCGTCTCCGATTTCGATCTGCCCGAGTAGCTTTGCGCCCGCACCGATGAAGACCCCCTTGCCGATCACGGGCACTCCGCCGCGGATGCCCAGGTCGCCTATTGTGACTTGCTGATAGAGGGTGCAGCCATCGCCTATGGCGGCCTGAGGGTGGATTATCAGGCTGCCGAAGTGATGAATACGAAGCCCTTTCCCAATACGAGCCTCCACGGGAATGGAGATCCCCGTTGTGATTTCTATGAGCCGCTCCGCAACAAATCGAAGCGGTTGAGTCGGAATTCCTCGTACATAGAACCATCGAAACAGTCGATAAACAAGTATTGCGAGAAATCCTTGCGAAAGGACTCCGCGCAATAATGGTCGAATACCGGGCCCTTCCTCACTGAAACGTCTCAAATCAGCCCGGATAGCAGCGCAGAAGGAGACTCGATCGCATTCCCCCATGAGAGTGGTCTAGTGAGTGGCCTAAGAAGGTTGATGGTGTCGTTCCGGAGCCCAAACAATCTCCACCCGACCCGATATGGCCGACATGATTCCAACGAGGGCGGCAAGGTTGACCAAGTAGAAATACAGGCAGCCATGGGCGAGCCCAGCAAGCTTGCCAAAACGAAGGGGGACAAGCGTCCCAAGACACGCAAGCAGGATGCTGGCTGCAAATCCGAGCGTCCCGACTTGATACGCCAGGCCACTCGAGAACGCCATCGCGCAGCCCCCTGCGCCCACAAGAACGAACGCTAATGCAAGCCATCGTAATACCTTATGGGACCAGACCTGCCAGGCAAATATCCCAACACGGCAAGGATTGAGGACGGCGGCTACACTCATCACCCCACGCCAACTCCTATTGACGATCCTGCGCTTTCGCCGAAACTCCTTCCGAAAGTCTCCCGCAGACGGTTCATAGCCGACTGCGGCCGATTCAAAAATCGCCCGATGACCGGATGCTACAATCTGAAGCGGGATGACCAAGTCATTAATCGCATCGGGTGCAAGCGGTCTGAACAATTGGCGGCGAATGGCAAATATAGCGCCATCGCCCCCGACGGCACTTCCCAGCCTACTTTCCAGTGTCCGGATGACCCGTTCATACCCCCAATAAGCGTTTTCCTGAACATGGGCGGCGGAATTCATCTCTTCAAGATACCGTGAGTCTCCCGTGACACATCCCACGGTCGAGTCCGCGAAATTTCTTACCATACACCGAAGTGCATCCTCCCTATAAAGAATATTGGCGTCGCTGAACACAATGATCTCGCCGGAGGCGACCGGGATGGCCGCGTTCAGCCCTACCGTCTTCCCTCCACGGGAGGACATTCGAAGCAGCCGAACTCCTTTACATTCGAAGGACCGGACGATGCGGTCGGTATCATCAGTCGAAGCGTCCGAGATCACAAGTACCTGCAATTGCTCGCGTGGATAATCCAGCGAGAGTGAATTCTCCAGCTTGGCTTTGATGATATCGGCTTCGTTGAATGCTGATATCAATACCGTGACAGAAGGCGTAATGGGAGCGTGCAGGACAGGGCGGTTGTACAATTTCGACAGAACCCACAGCAATATGGGGTATCCGAGGTAGACGTAACATAAGAGGCCTAGCGACGCCCAAGCCAGAATGGCGCCGATCATGCTCACGGTGTCACCACCTTGAATTGCTCTCGCCAGATTTCAAACACCAGTAATGCCATGATGGCTTCCGTGAAATCTTCGTGTCCCGTCTCATGAGCCGTCACAATATGCCTGACGCCTTCAGGATTAAACAGCCCAGCCTGACGAAGCCGAGCGGGGTCCAGAAGCTGGGCGATCAGCGGACGCAAGTCGTGTTTGAGCCAGGCCCCCATTGGCCCGCCGAATCCTCGCTTCGACCGCGTAAGCACGAAGTCCGGAACAATGTCCCTCATCGCGGCTTTTAGCAACCGCTTGAGTCTAAAACCCCGTATGCGGTAGTGACTCGGGCAACGCTCGACAAAATTCACGATTCGATTGTCCAGGAACGGCACGCGGACCTCAAGCGACGTCGCCATCCCCATTTTATCGGTGAAGAGCAACAAGCTTTCCGGGAGCGGCCCTTTGGCATCCACGTAAGCCAGCCGGTCGACGGCAGAAGATGCCGGCGCGTCTTCAAAGTACCGGACGAGATCTTCTCCAGGATCATTGCCTTGTCGATGCGGCAGCAGGAGCGCGCTGACAATGTCCGCCGAAAGCACGGACAGCAGTCCCATGTACTGCTCCCCCAACGGAAGGTGGACCGTACGAGTCCACGCTTTCGCGTATCTGGATAGATTGCCGCGAACTGTTCCGCGATCCGCGTGAAGGAATCGTTCGAGTGACGTCCCCGCCACGCGCCGCCAAGCCGACGGGATCCACGAAACCGACCGGTTCATCAGGGGCGCGAAATATCGCCGATACCCTCCGAACAGCTCATCCCCACCCACGCCGGACAGCGCCACCTTCACCTCGCGATGAGCCAACTCGGAGACCAGATAGGTCAGGATAAATGACGTATCGGTCAACGGCTCATCGAGCTTTTCCACCAGCCACGGCAGAAGTTCGGTCACCTGTGGTCGAACGATCAGTGTGCGGTGGGCCGTTCCGAGTGCTTTGGCGGCCGATTCAGCGAAGGGCGCTTCATTATGGTACGTGTACTGAGCGTCGAACCCAATGCTGTACGTCCGCACTTTCTGCGCGGATGCCTGCTGCATGAGGGCGACGACCGCCGTCGAATCCACTCCCCCGCTAAGGAACGCTCCAAGAGGGACGTCGCTGACCATCTGGTCGACGACCGATTCGCGAAGCAGGGCCCGCAATTCTTCGCAGCTTTCTTCGAAGCTTGGCTGGACTTCATCCGTCCTGAATCGAAAATCCCAATAGGGCTCCGTACGGATGCGGCCTGATTCTCCCACCAATCGCCATCCGGCCGGCAGCTTTTCTATCCCTTGAAACAAGGTATGCGGAGCCGGCGTGAATCCCAGACGGAAATACTTCGCAGCCGCGTCCAGATTCAACACGCGGGCTGTGTCCGGGAGCGTCAAGAGCGCTTTAATCTCCGAAGCAAAAGCCAAACCCTGACGTAAGTGACAGTAATAGAGAGGTTTTATGCCCATCCGATCGCGTGCGACGAAGAGCCGCTGAGCATTGGCATCCCAGAGCGCAAAGGCAAAGATCCCGTTCAGATGTGTAAGACAGTCCAAACCATACTGCTCATAGGCATGAACGATCACTTCGGTGTCAGCCTGCGTCTTGAACTGGTGCCCCTGGGAACGGAGTTCATCCCGCAACGAGCGATAATTGTATATCTCCCCATTGAACACGATCGTGACAGAACCATCCTCATTTGAGATCGGTTGGTGCCCGCCGCCTATGTCGATAATACTGAGGCGTCGCATGGCCAAACCGATCCGGGGATGGATGAATGAACCTTCGTCGTCCGGGCCGCGATGGATAATCGAGCCGCACATCTTGCGGAGACACTCCGCCAGTTCGTCTGCACTCTCCGGCCTGTTATGGAGACCTACAATCCCGCACATGGCTACTGGCCTTGTTCGAGATACCGCCGTGCATCAGTCCGCGGCGCTCGAACGATCACCGATCAATTGGTCAGGTACTTCCGAATCCTCGGCCCCATGATCCGCGAAACACACACGGGCAGACGTTTCCAAATCTCCTGGGCGAGACGATACTTCGTATCGGCGGAGGAAATCGCCGTCCCTACGGAACCCTGCACTCCGAATACTTGCCAATGAAGCGGCGCCGGCCTGGCTCCCCACTGTTTCTTGAAGTCGTAGGTGCCTGAGCCCACCGTCGACCGGCCGAAATCAAACTTAGCACAACCTCGTTTGCATCCATCCTGAAGGGCTTCCCAATACAGGAGATTGTTGGGACACTTCGAGAAGTACTCCCGTAGCGAAGAGGCCCACGGCACCACCATCGTGTCCTTGAAGAACAGGGCGATCAACCCGCCGACCGTGCGCCGCCCATCGCGAACCAGCATGACCCTGACCGTATGGCTGAAGGCGGCACATATTTCCGTGAAGAACGCCTTGGCGTGGACCGGCGAACCCAAGTCCCGCATATTTACGACGAAAATGTCGTAAAAGTCATCGATCAGCTCAGCACCGCCTGCGCACACAGTCAACCCACTTTTTTCGGCCTTTCTGACCTGATTACGGACCTTAGCCGGCAGACCATTCCACAGGGCCTTGGCCCCAGGGGACAAATCCAGGATCATGCTCATCTTGTCACATCGAGATGCCCCCAGTTCAACGGACGAGTCGCACTGCCGTAATTCCATCGCACGGATTCCATGCTCCTCCATCAATGCCCGAGCTTTGTCCATCAGGAATTCAGCCGTCTCGGCATCTTCGGCACAGACTCCCCCGTAATCCAGGAACGGCATCGACGTCAGCGATGATCCCACGAACGGCTGACGCACGAGGACCAACGGAAGGATGCCGGTCGTCCGCGTTCCCTCTCTGGCCATGAGATTGAACGTCTGATGTCCGTACGCTCGTTCAATGACATCCTTCCACGCGAACTGGTGACACATCGTGGCGGACGGATGGCCGTTCACATAAGCATTCCAGACTTCACGCTCATCTGGCTGGCAATGAACTATTGCTCGTATCTGATCCACCATGGGTTACGCTCGGTGCATGGCGCCTGCTGCGCGAATGCCCTCCGGAATAATCGGTGCCCGTGTTTTACAGAGTGGCGCACTAGCCGTGAAGTGGTCGGCGGGAACGGTCTGAGAATTCGAGGAGGATGTTTATAATGCGCTCAGACGCTCGACCATCCCAGAGCGGCGGAAGCGCGATCGGTCCGTCCGATGCCTCAAGGGCCGTCTGAGCTTCGCCGACGATCCTGGAATGAGATGTACCGACGAGCCGGTTCGTGCCATGCGTAACCGTGACCGGGCGTTCCGTATTCTCTCTGAGCGTCAGGCACGGAATACCGAGGACCGTGGTTTCCTCTTGAATTCCCCCCGAGTCGGTCAAGACGATCCGAGAGCCGGCAACCATCGCCATAAAATCGAGATACCCCAAAGGATCCATGCAGTGAATCCCCGCCTGCGCAACCGGGATCTTCTCGAAATACAGCGGGA
>JBBILH010000095.1:0-12115 GCA_037445005.1 Nitrospira sp. | reverse complement strand
GAGGACGTCAGTTTGCACATCCACGGGTCGGCCATGGTGGTGAGTGCGACCGGTGCAGCAGCGACCACGGCGAACCCAGACACCATTGCGACGAAGGATAAGTCGGTAGAGTTGGAATGGTATATCCATCCCACTACCCAAGAGGGCGTTCGGCAATTCCATACCTACAGCAACGACCGTGAGCTCACCGTGATGGGAATGTTCGGCGCTTTTGTCGTCGAGCCTCACGGCTCAACATACTGGGAGCCGCTTGGAACGGGAGATCCGACGCCGGCCACCAGTGGCTGGCAGGTCATGATAAAGAATGGGACCGGTCCGGACTTCCGAGAATACGTACTGTATTACCACGAGGTCGGGGATGAAGCGTTCCGTCCCCTCAACAAGAAAGGCGACTTTCTGCCGCAACGCGATCCGCTGACGGATACCTATCGTCCGGGCGGTCGTGCGATCAATTATCGAAGTGAGCCGTTCGGCATTAATAACATGCATCTACAGCATGAATACTTCGGGTTTGAGGATGAATCGATGGGCTATAGCTCCTATACCTTCGGCGATGCCTCTCCCACTATCCCTCGATCCTATATTGGTGACCCAGCGAAGTTCCGTCTCGTCCATGGTGGGTCCGAAGTCTTCCACAGTCATCATCCCCATGGGGGGTCGATCAGGTGGCCGCGGAGTCCACGGGCGATCGATGATATGAATCTCTGGGCCACGGCGGTAAACGGCCCGGTCAAATACCCTGTCATCCGTCATAAGACGGATCGTGTCGATGTAGAGGTCATCGGCCCGTCCGAGGCCTTGGATCTGGAGACGGAGTGCGGTTCGGGTCTCTGTCAGCAGCTGGCCGGAGACTTTCTTTTCCATTGCCACGTGGCGCACCATTATGTTTCAGGCATGTGGGGATACTGGCGTGTATATAACACTCTTCAGCAGGGTGATATGCGGAATGACGTGATGCCGGATCTCCGAGAGTTGCCTGATCGGAAAGGTCGTATCAAGGAGCCGATCTCCTCCGACAAGTTGGTCGGACGAACTGTTGATTGGTTCGGGACTCAATTCAAGATCATTGAGAAAGGCAAGAGCAACTGGAAGGGGAATCCGGCTACGATCACGATTAAAGATTGGGTGGCAATGCAGTTGCCGCCGCAGGGCAAGCCCGGCCACAGGGATGATGAGAAGGGTCAGATACTTTCTTACGACGCCACGGTGTTGGACTGGGTCTGGGACGGCAATCGTGCCATGAGTGAGAAAGAAAGCACAGTAGAAAACCCTAAGTATGTGTCTTCACATCCCGGCAAGCGGCACCCGATTATGTTCGAGCCTTTGACCGGGAAGGTGGCGTGGCCTCATCTCACACCGCATTTTGGAAAGCGGGTTATGTTTTCGCCGAATCACGTCGGCGCACCGTGGTTAGAGATGATTCGCCGTGACGATAATGGAGAGGAGAGCCTCGATCAAGCTAAGCCTGGAGAACAGGGAAATTGGAGCCTCTGTCCGGCTAATGCGGGGCGGAAGCACTACAACGTTCATTTCATCAAAGTTCCGATCAAGATTGCGAAGGCCCAAGGTAAGGAACCTCCAGTCATCGACCCGAACGGCTTGATCTATGTGTTGCACGAAGAAGAGGCCGCAATTCGTGCAAACGACGATCTCAAGTATCCGTTGGTTGTTCGCGGCAACATTTACGATTGCGTGGACTGGACGTTGACCAGCGAGTGGGACGACGACGACTATACGAATTTCCAGGCGTCCAAGATTAACACCCACTGGCACTTTCTACAGTTCGACAATCAGGCATCAGACGGGGTGATCACCGGGTTCTCGTATGAACAGTCGGTTCGTCCGTTCACGATGCTTGAGAAGAAGAACCCAAAGGGGCTTCCTGCTCCAATGAATACGGTACTGACCTCGGCCGTGAAGAAAGGAGCTTCTACGATCTCGGTCAAGAATGCCAAACAGTATCACGTAGGAACATTGATCATGGTGGGCGCCGATAACGTGAAGGGTAACGAGATCGCACGCATCAAGGCTATCAATGGCAACCAGATCACATTGTCGAAGGGGTTAAAGAACGATCATCCAGCCAAGGATATCGTTACCGTTGAATTTGTCCGTCAACGGTTTTGGGTGGATGCGGATGTAGGGACCGTTTTTTGGCACGACCACGCATTTGGGGCGACGACGTGGCCACACGGCGGGTTCGGGACATTTATCGCTGAACCTGTGGGATCAACCTATCATGATCCTACGACGGGAAAAGAGATACGCAGCGGTCCTATCGCGGATATTCACACGAATGAACCTGTAGGTCATGGAGTAAATAACAGCTTCCGAGAGCTCATGGTTCAAGTGCATGATACGGTGCCGCACACCGTCAATATTGTTACGGCGGGCAATCCGCCTGGACAGCCGGTCGAGGTGGCTTTGGAGGCGGGAAAGACCGTGTCTTTCGCCATGCCGGAAAAGATCTACATGACTCCCATGCCGTTTTTGAACGGTGGTACACATACAACCGGAAGCGGGTTGAACTTCCGGGCGGGACCAATCGCCCAACGTTTAGCGACAAATCCTGATGTGTCCCAAATTTTTAACAGTCAGATCCATGGAGATCCGTATACGCCGCTCCTGAGGGCCTATACGGGTGACACCATGGTCTTTAGGTTGTTGCATACTCTTATGAACGAGACGATGGTCTGGACCCTGTCGGGTCATTCCTTCTGGACCGAGCGGTATGCGCCCGATGCCAACCGGAAAAACTCCATTCATGTCGGCATTGCCGAACGGTATGACTTGGTAGTGCCGGAAGCCGGAGGTCCTCGGCATCAAGCGGGAGACTATATCCACTTTAACGGACGGTCATCGAAACTGTCGGAAGGTGGATGGGGAATCGTGCGGGTATATGACAAGGAACAGCCCGATCTGAAGAAATTACCGGCTGGATTCTCAAATAAAGGCGAGATTCCGAAAGCCTTGCCGGTCTGTCCGGCGGAGGCTCCGGTGAAGAGCTTCAACGTGGTGGCGATCGATTATCCGTCCATGACCTTCAACTCGAAGGCTCCGGAAGCGATCGAAGTAGATTTTGAGCGGAAAATCCAGATTGCCAACCCGGAGGCAAAGATTTACGCGTTGGAGGAAGATGTTGCGAGGGTCTCCAGCGGCTCTCATCCTATGCCGCTCACACTTCGCGTAAACGTCGGAGACTGTGTAAAAGTCAACCTTAAGAATAGGATGAAGGCCAGTAAGGCTTCATTCTCCGCCATCGGACTCGCATTTGACCCGAAGGATTCGCTGGGGGCAAATGTCGGAAACAATCCAGGTGATCAGACGATTGCCCCAGGCGGTGAACGTGTGTACACATATTATGCTGACCCATTCAACGGTGAGACGACTTCACTCGTTTGGGATTGGGGCAATGTGATGACGAATCCGAGAAACGGCCTGTTCGGCGCGATCGTCGTTGGTCCGAAGGGTTCCAAGTACCGTGACCCGAAGACGGGCGTCGATCTATCGAATAAGAGCGCCTGGGCTGCGGACGTGATCGTAGATCGGTCCGTCCCGGGGAATGAAATGCGATCCAATTATCGTGATGTGGCTCTGTTTTTTCAGGACGAGGACAACATCATCGGCACGAGTTTTATGCCGTACGTGCAAAACGTCGCAGGGTTGACTGGTATCAACTACCGGTCGGAACCTTATTTGTACCGGCAAGATCAGGGCTGTTCATTGGGTAAAATGTTCCAGCCTTGCAAGGCGGACAAGCCTGAAGACCCTGCAACACCGATCATCGAGTCGCACGCCGGTGATCCGGTCCGTATCCATGTGATCGGCGCAAATAACGAACAGAACGGCATGTTCAGCGTCGAGAAACATGAGTGGCCGATTGAGCCCTATATGAGGGGTGCCGACCAGATCAGTGTGGTTGAATTCTCCGGGTCCGAAACTCTTGACGTCTTTATTTCTTCGGCCGGAGGTCCATATCGGATGCCCGGTGATTATGTGTACAGCAATCAGCGATTGCCGTATTCCCAGTCTGGGCAATGGGGCTACCTGAGAGTGTTGCCGAGTGGGGATACCCGGCTGCAGCCCTTGAGTTCTGGTGGAGTTGGTTCCAAACGCGCTGAAGTCGGGCATGAGCCCCAGGTACTTCCCACCACGATGAAATAGGGAACTGACAAGTTCTTGGGTGGAGAGGAGGGGAGCCGTGCTGTAAGTGCGGCTCCCCTGTTTTTTATGCCCTCCCGGATTCTGCAATCGGAACTGAGGCTCGGTATAATCAATACGACTGCGACAACTTTTTGATGGGAGCAGACCAATGAAGGTAACATTCTATGTTTTGACCGCAGTGGCGGCGATAGGTTTATGTTCGTCGGCCTACGCCTACAAGGAGGTGCCTATCTCGGATGGCGGTACTCTGACCGGTATAGTGAAGTTGGACGGGCAAGTGCCCAAGCCTAAAGGCTATAACCTGACGACACTACCGGACACCTTTTATTGTGGACGCATTTCTGACGGTGAAGGCTGGCGTATCCTACAGCCATTCAACGTCGGACCGGAAGGTGAGTTTCGGGATGTCGTGGTATATCTGGAAGACGTTCAGGCAGGTAAACGTTTTGAGGATGATTCTGCACCGCAGATTGAAGCAAGAGATTGCCTCTTCGTTCCATTCATAACGGTCGTTCGTGACAATCAATCTGTGACCGTCGTCAACATGGACCCAGTTATGCACGATATTCAGGCCTATGAGACATCACATATGGGTCCGCGTGTGTTGTTCAACGTTCCTCTTCCGATGAATGCAGCTCATCCGCGGAATCTCAAAGACCGCAGCGATGCTGGGATGTATCACAAGCATATGGCCGGTGCGCCGATGAAGCAGTTCGTTAACTTGAGTAAGGGAAGACGGGTGTTCGTCATGCAGTGTGGATTTCATGCGTATATGGAAAGCTGGGGAGTGGCCGTCACCAACCCATACTTTGCCAAAACGGACGAGCAAGGCCGGTTCACCTTAACTGATGTGCCGCCGGGGACCTACAAACTGGTTGTCTGGCACCCCTATGTCCGAAGCACGACGGAAAAGACCGTCACTATTGGTCCGAACGGGACGGTAGACACTCAGCTTGTCGTGTCGGCTCCGACGGGGCGTCTGTATGCCAACGAGGTCTTAGACCATGCGTACAACCGATACAACGTAACAGAAGAAGTAAAGAAGGAAATCGATCCGATGATCCAGAAGCAGAGTCGCTGAATTCATCGTATAACCGTATAGAGGAGAGGAAATTGAACGTACGAAGCATCATGTCCTTCGTTGTTGGAATCGTGACGTTGGCGCTGTTGTCGGGAGTTATGCCTGGATATTCGTACGAAATCATCGAAGTTGAGCATGGCGGAACAATAGAAGGCACCATCAGACTCGATGGACCAGCGCCTGAGCCGAAGGGGTTCAATCTCATCACCTTCCCTGACCCCGCATACTGTGGCCGTATTTCCAACGGTCGAGGATGGCGCTTGCTTCGTGATTTCGTCGTCAACCATGAAGGGGGCTTGAAAGATGCCATTGTGCTACTAGAAGGTGTCCAAGGCGGGAAGCCTTTCGATGTCTCAGTACCATTGATTGAGGCACGCGATTGCATGTTTCAGCCCTTTATGACGGTCGTTCGGAACGGGCATGCAGTCGAGGTTGTCAACATGGACCCCGTCATGCACGACATTCAGGGCTATGAGACATCGCTGGAAGCGGGTGCGCGTGTGCTGTTCAACACACCTCTTATTATGAACGCTCAGCATCGGAGAGGAGATCTCCATGCGATACATAACCACGCTCCTGGCAAATCGTTGATCGGACCGATCTATCTGAACAAGGGTCGGCGGACCTTTTACATGCAATGCGGATTTCATGCGTATATGGAAAATTGGGCCGTGGCCGTGAATAACCCCTATTATGCTCTGACGGATGCTGAAGGAAAGTTCAAGATCGAGCACATTCCTCCGGGGACCTATCAAATGGTGGTGTGGCATCCTCACACTGGCCCTGGAGTGACAAAGCCTGTCGTGGTGCATCGGGATGGACAGCTGGTTGAACGACTTTCTGTTCCGGCACCTAGAGGAGTTCGAACCGCATACAAGGTCGTGGACAATCCCCGTTTCGGTCTCGAATCCCTCGGCTATTCCATCGATATTCAGCCGCTGCTCGAACGTCAGCGATGACGACCAATGCATCCGTGTCTTGGCAGGATGATCTATAGGTCGAGACTTGTTGTTGTCTGCATCATTGCGGTGAGTGTGCCGATCTTGAATGTAGCAGACGGCGACCCGCTTTCTGTCGAGGCTGAATATACCGCGACGCTCCTCAAGCGAGTGGATAGCAAGACAGGCCAGGCGCAGGTATTCGCAAAGGGTGATCGGTTCAGTTGAAGTACACGTGCGCCATTCGAACTGAACTCGGCTTCTCGGCGATCGAAATCATCCGGCCGGATTTGGCAGAGACGTGGCATGTCTTTCCTCAACCGAAACAGTTACTGGTCTTGCCGACCAGGGATAACTCCTTGTCGATGCGGCTGGAGCTCGTCGGGGAAACGAGCAGGACCGCCTTTGGGAATACGACAGTGGGCGGGTCGCGCCGCACTTTTGTTTGACGTTGAGGTGAAACGTGAGGGGCTTTCTGACTGGTTCTAAATGGGTCGATGCGGAGGCCGGGGGGTGATGCTCAAGTTGGTCAGCCAAGATCACGCCTGTATTTTGAGGAGCCGCCTGGATACTAGAACCTATCTCAAAATCAATGTTCGATGAGGAACCCACGTTGGCCACAGGCATCAACTGCGAGCAGCATGCAGAATCCTTGGAAATAACGCCGTTCGTTGATGCCGTGACGCTCAAAGGAAACCGATAAAGTCTCGCCTTCCAATTTTGAGATAGGTTCTAGAAGCACCGTGGTGGGACCACCCAGGAGGATGAGGAGTAGAGAAGTGATGGTCCGGTTTCTTCGTCCGGTTGCAGTCGCGTTATGTGCGCTGGGCTGGTTCTTCCTTCCCATGCTTGAACCGGCAGTGAGCAGGACTGAGTCCGAACTTCAGAAGATTCAAACATTGTTGACAACAAAGAGTACCAAAAGGCTCTTGAAGAGCTGCAGAAACTGGACAGGGACGCGGTTGGCGCACCGGAAATGCGTCGGCTCACGATTCGCACATTGCTGAGACTTGGCAAACCCAAGGATGCGCTGACGGAATATGACCAGCTCGTCCTGTTGGTGAGTCAGGATGAACCATTTATCCTGCGAGAGATCGCACTTGGATTCGTGGTCGTTCTCACGAAAGATATGCGCGAGCAGATGCGCGGGGCAGCCTATACGGCTCTAAAGGAATGGCAAAGTCCCGAGGCCATTCCATTCTTCGAAGATGGACTCAGTGACGGGTCCGGTCTTGTCCGGGCTCTGGCCGCCGAGGGGCTTGCCAAGCTCGACGCAGGTCGCCGGTCGCCGAAATACCGGCAGGCTTTGGAGGATCAAGCAGTGTTGGTCAAGGAAGCCGTTCTCAAGGGGTTTACAAAATCGGGCGATCCCTCGGTGATTCCACTCGTTGAACCGGCGCTCAAGGACCCTGAGGTACGCGTGCGTGTGGCTGCCGCCATGGTGCTCTGCCATCTGAAACGTTCGGACGGTTGTGACTTGCTGTTGCGCTATGCGCGAGCCCCTAATCCCGATGAACGAACCTCGGCCATTCGTGCGCTGGTCGAGCGTCAATCGCCACACATTGTGTCGATCCTCAAGGAGGCGAGCGAGCACAAGCAACCATCGGTGCGCGGAGCTGCCGCGACAGGGTTTGGCCGAGTCCCATCGGCGGAGGCACTCACCGTGCTGACCCGTCTGCTGAAAGATCCTCTCCCTCCTGTTCGGATCGCCGCTGCGGTCAGCTTAGGACAATTGCATGGTGTGAATGCGGGTCCTCCATTGATCCAGGCGCTCGACGACCGTGACCCCGCTGTTAGGGCCTTCGTGATCGGGGCACTTCTGGAACAGGGCGAGCGATATGAGGTTGTAGCCCCCTCTGTTCGGACGCTGATCAATACGAAAGAGCCGGCCGTTCGTGCCGCCGTGGCGAGGGCTTTGGGGCATGCCGAGGGCGATAATCGAGTGTCGGCGCGATCGGCATTGATGCTGCTGATTCAGGACACGGTGTCTCGCGTGAGGATTGCGGCGATCAAGTCGATGACCAAGGTCGAGGGCTCGCGGGCGATTGCGATTCTCAAACAGAGCCTCCACGACGAGGATGAGGCGGTTCGGGCCGCGGCAGGAGGTGCGCTCCTCACCGTTGTGGCGTCGAATGACTAGATACGAAGGGGCCTTCGGCTTCCGTGATGTTCATTGAGTGACTGGGCCCCGGCGATCAATTCCAAGAGCGTGGTACGATGAATTCGTTGTCGATCTCAGAAAAGGAGTGTGGTCGGATGGTTGGTCGATCTTTGATACTGGCCTATGTGGTGCTCAGTGTATCGTTTTCGTTCGCCGATGATAGGTTACCTCAGGATTCAGAGGAGTTTCTGGTCGGTAAGGACAGCGCACCAATGGTCCAGATTCCGGCTGGCACGTTCCCTATGGGGGTTCCTTCTGGTGATCGAGACGGAGGTCGGGATGAATATCCGCGGCACGAGGTGTTCGTGGATGCGTTTCAAATCGACAAGTTTGAGGTGACGAATGGTCGCTATCTGGAGTTTGTAAAGTCCACGGGGCATCGTGTGCCGCAGAACCCAACGAATCCATCTCGGAATCTTTGGCACGGTGACAATCTCCCAGAATCTCTTGCGGAACGCCCTGTGATTAATGTCGATTGGTTTGATGCAGACGCCTACTGTAAATGGGCGGGGAAACGGCTACCGACGGAAGCGGAATGGGAAAAGGCTGCCAAAGGGACGTCAGATAGACGGTTTCCCTGGGGGAATGTCGAACCGACGGCTAAACACCTCAATTACAATCAACGCTGGATCGGCGAAAAGACTCTCATGCCTGTTGGGAGTTATGAGGCAGGCAAAAGTCCCTATGGGGTCTACGATATGGCTGGCAACGTCTGGGAATGGGTCAATGACTGGTATGATGCGCGATACTATGAGCAGAGCCCGTATAAAAATCCAAAAGGTCCGAATAGAGGCACTAAAAAAGTTATTCGTGGCGCGGGATGGCAAAACGAAACGCCCACTGTCCGCATTTTTACTCGAGTAGAGAGTGACCCTATGGTTCGCAATGAGTCCACAGGGTTCCGTTGCGCAATCGATGGACCACTGAAATAAAAGACGGACGCTCCTCCGAATCCGCAGCACTTCGGTACGTGGTCGTACTCCACTTCATATGTCTGAACTGTGGCACGACGTCATCCTGCCGGGACTGCTTTTGTGTTGAGTAGGACGTTCAAGTGGTTGCTTAGTTCAGCGAATCCGGAGAGGGTTTCGCATCTCGTGCGCAGCGGAAACCCAGCCAATTCATCTTGGTGTTTGGGGCCGTCCCGTTGCGCTGGGCCACTCGTACGCTTGGCGTGCTGTCAATCCAACTGCCGCCTCGGAAACTCCGCTGCGTTCCCTTTTCTGGTCCTTTCGGATCCTTGTCGGGTGCCGTCGCATAGTACTTTGGGTCGTACCAGTCGGCCACCCATTCGGCCACATTGCCGGCCATCTGAAAGACGCCGTATGGACTTACAGCGTTATCGTACTTGTCGACGGAAATTATCGGTGGATAGAGCAAGAGTCTTTCGGGGCGATCCCGTACGGGGCCTGACAAACCGCTCCGTCCAAAATTTGCTCTCGACAATCCAGCCATCTGATTGCCCCAGGGATAGATACGTCCATCTTGCCCACGCGCAGCTTTCTCCCACTCGGCTTCGGTGGGCAATCGCTTGCCCGCCCATCTGCAGTATGCATCTGCCTCAGCCCAAGAGACATGCATGACGGGATGGTTGGCCATCGTTTCCTGGAAATTGCCGCCGTCATACTGCCAGTCGATCAGAGGAGGCAGATCGTTGGCCAGAACGAATTTCAGGAATTGCACTGTCGTGACTTCAAATTTATCGATTTCGTAGGCATCGAGATAGACCATCCGTTGTGGGAATTCAGCTTGATACGCATTTCGATCAACCTTCTTGTCGCTTCCCATCAGAAACTCGCCGGCGGGAATCAAGATCATCTCATCATGAGGCGGCAGCTTTGCCCGTTCTTTAGCAAGCTTTTTTCCTTCAGGAGTCCATTGTCGGACCACATCTGCAACATCCAACGCAGACGCCCCACTTACGACTATCACTCCCATCAGCACAGCACTCACAAAGATTCCCGAAACTCGCACGGGCCATCCTCCTTCTTTCATTGCACGGTCTGGTTATAGGTCAGGTCCGGTTTTTTCCGGCCCTTGCGTATTGAACGTTTCCAACGGCTGGAAGTTGACCGGTAGGTTGAAGAGATAGTCTGACACTGATCGCAGTTTTACATGGCGATATTCCACGATCCAGCTGCCATCTTTTTTAGCCAACTTCATGGGAAAATGAATATCGGTGGCAATCCATTGATAGTACGTGTCGATGCGCTCTCCTTGTTTTGTCGTAACCTCGTAGAGGACTGTGGGGTGTCCTTCCCGTACTTCCGTACCGATTTCCTCACGAGAAACCTCACCCTCCAATCGTTCGCGGACCATGAGTTCCTGCTCGGGACTATACGGAATCGTCTTGAAATGTTTCATCCTTGAAAGCAGCAGCCACACAAGCTTTTTGTCCTTGCGCACGATGCTCACATTGACGGGGCCCATAGTGTGGTGCTCGATGCGCCACATGGTGTCACGGTAATAAATGTTCGCTTTCTGTAATTTGCCTTGGATTTTTGTCACCTGATCGGCGGTAAACTCCAACGCCCAGCCTTTCTGACCGAGAAGCAACAGGCTACACAGAAGACCGGAGATCAGGATAATCTGACGCATGCTGAAAATCCTACCATAGACGTTCACACATTTTCTTCTGGGTGATTTGAATGTTCCCATCGACTGCCGCGTGTTCGGGTGATCTTGTATGGTTAGGGGGTCGCAGAGACAGACGATCGTGCGCACCGGAATCCGATCGTTGCAGAACGTTGATCTGGAGCCGACCCCCCTCTCGTCGCAGTGCGGAGCATGACCCGTTTGCTTTTCCAAGAGCCTCCGCGAACGCCTTTATAGCGTCCCGTCGCCGGGCCTTGGGGATTGCGCTCCGGCATGTACGCATAGTAATCGAAGCCGAACCAGTCCTGTACCCATTCCGCAACGTTTCCTGCCATATGATGGAGGCCATAGGGGCTTCTCCCTGCATCATGTGAATCGACAGCCGCCAGAATGGGGATTTCATGAACATGATGCTGTCCAAACATCGCAAGGCTGGAGCTGGGCGCAGCTTCGCCCCATGGGTAGAGGTTGCCATCAGGACCGCGCGCCGCCTTTTCCCATTCGGCTTCGGTTGGCAGCCTCGCGTGCTTGGTCGCGCAGAGGCCGTTTGCCTCGGACCATGTGACATAGAGCGCTGGCCAACGGGTCAACGTCTGGTCCGACACGAAATGGACGGTAATGACGTGCCAGAGGAGTTTCTGCAGCTCATTGGAAGGATGCAGTTTCTTCCGCTGGAGGTAGGAAAGATATTCGCCGAGGCTGACCTCATCCCGGTCGATCTCGTAGGCATCCAACCAGACGAGTTGTTGAGGGAGTTCCGTATCGTCGAACTGTGTCCATTTCCCATAGGGATCACCATCGATTCGTTTGGTGCCGAGCAAGAACGGGCCGGCAGGAACCTTCACCATCGGTGACGGCCGGGCCAATCCTGCGATCCTAACCAAGTGCTTAGCCAGTTCTGGGGTCGGTTTCGATTCAGATTCTGCCAGCGCGGGGCCTGTTATGATGAAGAGAACAAAGATGCAGTTTATCGACCAGCCAAAATAGTGCGACATCAGCTCTGGCTCAGAATGTTCATGGTAAACCCAAGCCGCGTGAGACTATAGGATCCCATTTTGTGTCTTGCAAGAGTTCTAGCATCAATGGATGCCGCTCTTACAGCGGAATGAGGCGAAGAGTGTTTAGCAGTGTGTTGACAAACTGGCTTTTGTGAGGCGCTCCTGCGGCGTGGCGGCT
>JBBILH010000094.1:0-12171 GCA_037445005.1 Nitrospira sp. | reverse complement strand
AAGTGGCGCGCATCCAGGTCGAAGAGCCGATCTACATCCGACCGGCTGAGCGGGTCAGCTGGCTCTAAGGCCCGTTCGGACTGAGCGGCGGGGGCTGAGGACTGAGAAGCATACGATCTCGGTCCTTAGTCCTTCACCCTCTCCGATTGGATCACATCGATCACAGAAGGGCGGGGTACCGAAAGGGACCCCGCTCTTTTTGTATCACCGAGACGGCGATGCGCATTCATTGGACCTCCATTACCATCAGCATCTTGATCGCGACGAGCGGCATTCTGGGTTCCCGTGCGCTGACTCGTGTCGATCAGGATCTCCGCGTCATGCACGCCGAGTATACGCTCGCGGCCACGGACTTGGGGCACGTCACCGGCGAACTGATTCGTTACCGCACGTCCATCATTCGCGCGATAGAGGCGGACACGAAAGAAGACTTTTTGCGCATCGCTGCCTCCTTTCCACAGAAAAAGGCCCGCATCGACAAGGCCATCGAGCGGTTCGTCAAGGCCAGCAACAGCGCGTCGTCCGGTAAGTCGATGGACGCGCGGGAACTCGTGGAACTGAAGGCGGTGCGAGACAAGCTGGATGTCTACATCGCGTCTTCGCATCGGACCATCGAGCTCATGGAGCGACGGTGGAATACGAACTCGCCGCGGGAAGGTCAGCAGTTGCGCGAAGCGGCCGAAGACAACGCGGCCAACGACGCAGGAGCCAAATTCATCGCCGTGACCTTGGAACTGGATCGCTTGCTTGAGGTCGTGGCGGTGATTGCAGGAGAAGTGAGGAAGGACGCAGATTCCAGATTGCGGCTGGAGACGATGGTCATCGTAGGAGTCAGTCTGGGGCTTGCCGCGATGGTGTTGCTGGTTCCCCCATTCCGATGAACGGCATGGCGAACCGTCGCGTTCCCGGCCCGACCGTGGAGCAGGAGATCTCGCGGTGAACCTTCAGGACGGCATCTCGGCGGTGGGCGGCGCGATTCTACTTCTCGTCATCATCTTGCTCGCGCACCGGGCGGCTAAGGACGCGCGGGGCCGCAAATCCTAAGTCTATTGATGGCGCCCTTCTCGGTCACCCGCGCGAGTTCCGACCAGGAGCAGGGCGGTCGCGCTCCCGCCGATCCGACCGACATTGGCGCTTGCGGCAAGGTTGGTACAAACCGCGTCATGCTTGTGGTTTAATGATCAGATCAATAGATCCGTCGCCGAATGGCGGATAAGCGCTTCCATTCTAACCCGCTGTCGCGGAACGCCTGGGCACAGAAGAGGCCGGCACTGGCTCCAGATCGACCGGTACGCACGGCACAACGAGAAGGAGTATGCACCATGAAGAGGACCGTCGTCGCAGCTGTTGTCTCAGGCATTGCGATTTTCACGGGGTTCGCCCAGACCTCGCATTCCCCGGCCCTTGCCTATGAGGAAATTCCCGTGGCGGACGGAGGGAGTCTGACAGGAACGATCCATCTGACCGGCGACGTACCTCATCCGAAGGGTTATAACCTCACCACATTACCCGACCAGATCTACTGCGGGCGAATCTCGGACGGTCGAGGATGGCGGCTGTTCCAGCCGTTCGACGTCGGGGAGGGTGGTGTGTTTCGTCAAGTCGTGGTATACATCGAGTCGATTTCTCATGGGAAACCCTTCGCCAAAGCCGGCGCGCCCCGCATCGAAGCGAAAGACTGCCGGTTTCTGCCCATGGTCAACGTGGTGCGGGATGAGCACGACGTCACCGTCGTAAATATGGACCCGGCCATGCATGACGTTCAGGCTTACGAAACGTCGCACCTCGGACCGCGGGTGCTGTTCAATGTCCCCCTGCCGATCAGCCAACGGTATCCCCATGAGGCGGGACTCAGCGCTCATTTCTCCAAGCACTACGAAGGACAACCGGTGACCCAGCGCGTACACATGACCAAAGGGCGCCGGGTGTTCGTGATGCAGTGCGGCTTCCACGCCTACATGGAAAGTTGGGCGCTTGTGGCGGATCACCCTTACTACGCGGTGACCGACGACCAGGGCCGGTTCAGTCTCACGGACATCCCGCCCGGAACCTATCGCGTCATCGTGTGGCATCCGTACCTGCACGAGGCCGAGGCCAAGACCATAACGATCAAACCAAAGGAAACGGCCTCGATGGACGTGGCGATCACGGCGCCGACCGGCCGCCTCTATGCCAATCAGATGGTCGAGAATCCTTATATCCGATACACCATTACGGAAAACGTCCAGAGCGCCATCGTGCCGACGTTGGAAAAACAGGTGTACCGCTGACAGCGAAGCCAATGCGCAGTTCACACGGAGAAGGTGGAAACATGATGAAGCGGGTGATGATGGGCAGGACGGCGACGCTCGTGATCGGCGTCGCCATTGTGTTTTTCGCAGAAGGTTGCAGCAAGAGAACGGTGTCCTCTTCCGGGGACGAATTTGCCGCCGCCGACGGCACGGCGAAATCCGGTGCCGTGGAAACGATCAAGCCGGACCGGATGGCGACCGTTCCCGATGAGACCCGATCGCCGATCGAGGCCTCTCGCTCTCAATCGGATATCGCCTCGACCTTCACCCCATCGTCATCGCCTCCCTCGTCATCAGCTCCCTCGTCATCGTCTCCGTCATCATCGTCGCTTTCTTCACCATCCGGCGGTGACGGCGGGACCTCCTCGGTCGCCCCCTTTTCTGCGCCGGCCCCCCTTGCCGAGTCCGGAGGGTTGGCCGATGCCTATTTTGACTTCGATCAGTTCACGCTCAGAGGAGATGCGCGGGCTTCGCTGGAGGCCAATGCCAAATGGCTCAAGAACTCCTCCGTGAAATCCGTCCTGATCGAAGGCCATTGTGACGAGCGGGGCACGGAGGCCTATAACCTCGTGCTGGGCGAGAAGCGGGCCAAGTCGGCCAAACGGTACCTTGAAGATCTCGGCGTGGCAGGGTCGCGATTGAAAACGGTGAGCTTCGGGAAGACCAGACCGTTCTGCAAAGAACGCGATGAAAACTGCTACCAACTCAATCGCCGCGCACACTTCGTGGTGAAGTAAGGCCAAAGGGGGCGGCCGATCAGGAGACTCCGTCCCCTCATTGCCTTTTCCTCCTCCGAATAGTGGTGGTCCTACCTTTGCAGATGGATATAGACAAACCGTTTCTCCGGTTCTTTTATCACGGCTCCAGGGGAATTCCGCCACAGTGCGCCGTCGGCGCCTGTCGCAAGAAGGGACGATTCTCGCTAGGCTGGCCGATGGCTGGAGACGAGTCTCATGATTGATTCATGAGAACAAGGGATTTCAATGACTGAAGAATGGGGCGCCATACTCGTCGTCGACGACGACCCGGACATGCGCGAGATGGTCCATGACATGCTCAAGGACCGCGGCCATCAGGTGACCACGGCTGGAAGCGGAGCGGACGCGCTCAAGGCCCTGGCTGAAGAAGACTACGCCGTGGTGTTGACCGATCTTCGCATGAAAGGCATGCAGGGATTGGAACTGCTCGTGGAGATCAAGCGGACCTATCCGGAGATCAACGTGATTCTCATGACCGCCTTTGGATCAGTCGAGACCGCGGTCGACGCGATGAAGCACGGCGCCAGCGACTATCTGACCAAGCCGGTGAAGAAAGACGAATTGGTGCGTGTCATTGAACGGGTCATCCGCGAGGCGTCCCTGCGGCGCGAAGTCGCGCGGCTGCGACAGGAAGTGCACAAGGAGTATAGCTTCCATCAGATCCTGGGTCGGAGCAAGCCGATGCAGGCGGTGTTCGACCTCATCAAACGGGTCGCCGACAGCCCCACCAACCTGCTGATCACGGGAGAAAGCGGCACGGGAAAGGAGTTGGTCGCCAAGGCGATCCACTTCAACAGCGACCGGAGAGATGCCCCGTTCATTCCCGTCAACTGCGCCGCGATCCCCGAGCAGTTGCTCGAAAGCGAGCTCTTCGGCCACATGCGGGGAGCCTTTACCGACGCCAAGATGGATAAACGCGGCCTCTTCGAGGAAGCCCAGAAGGGCACGCTGTTCCTGGACGAAATCAGCGAGTTGCCGCTGATGTTGCAAGCCAAGTTGCTGCGCGCGATCCAAGAGAAGGAAATCCGGCGCGTCGGGGCCAACAAGCCCGTTCCCGTCGACGTCAGGATCATCGCGGCGACGAATCTCAATCTCGGCGAAGAGGTCAAGGCGAAGCGGTTTCGGGACGACCTCTACTATCGCCTGAACGTCATTGAACTCAGACTCCCTCCCTTGCGCGACCGGCGCGAGGACATTCCGTTGCTCGTCGACGCGTTTCTGAAAAAATGCGGCGACGCCCGCGGAAAGTCGGTCAAAGGCGTCAGCGAGGCGGCATTGGCGATGTTGATGGATTACGGGTGGCCCGGCAACGTGCGTGAACTGGAGAATGTGATCGAACGGGCCGTCACCCTCAGTCGAGGCGAGAAGGTCACCCCCGACGATCTGCCGCCGGCGGTGCAAGGGGCGCGCGGCGACCGTCGAGTGCTCGATGAAGCGGCTGAAAAGACGCTCCCCCTCCACGAGATCGAAAAGGAATACATCAAGAAGATTCTCGAAAAGATGGGCGGCAACAAGTATCAAGCGGCCCACGCGCTCGGCATCGACCGCAAGACCCTCTATCGCAAACTCGGGGAGATTGAAGAAGAAAAGACCCGCGAGTAGACTGGTCCTTCCTGCTCCTGTTCCCGAGTGCCCATGCCACGACCGGCCAATTACTCCTTCCTGTTCGAGAGCGGAACCGTCCTGGTTCTGACCGCTGCGACCTTCGCGCTTGATCTCCTGACTCCGGTCAGTTGGGCCGTCTGGTTGCTCTATTTCATTCCTCTCATCTTGACGCTGCGCCTCCCCAACCAATGGGCTCCCTACTACTTTGTGGCGAGCGCCTCCGTGCTGACCGTCGCCGGGGCCGCGCTGTTCTCAGAGGGCGGGGGGCCGGCGGTAGGGCTGCTGAATCGCGCGCTGGGCATCGCCGTGATGGGGACGTTCGCCTGGCTGATGGTCTCTACGACGCAGTTGCGCGGACGGGCAACCACGGCGATCGCAGCCCAAGCGAGAGCCGAAGCGCATCTCTCGGAGACCGAAGCCCGATTCGAGCGTCTTGTTACCGAGGTCCGCGACTACGCCATCTACATGCTCGATCCGGACGGCAAGATCGTCAGTTGGAACGAGGGCGCCAAGCGGCTGAAGGGTTACGAAGCGGACGAGGTCATTGGGACCCACTTTTCCCGTTTGTATCGTCCGGAGGATCAGGCGGCGGGCCATCCCGCGGCGCTCTTGAAGAAGGCCGCCGAAGACGGCCGCGTCTCCGATGAGGGGTGGCGCATAAGAAAGGACGGAACCCAGTTCTTCGCCGACGTCGTGATCACCGCGCTCCATGACATGGACGGCCGCTTGACCGGTTTCGTCAAGGTGACCAGAGACATGACCGAGCGGAACCGGCTGGTCGAGCAGTTTCGCCTGGCGGTCGAGGCCGCCCCGAGCGGGATGCTTCTTGTGGATGAAACCGGACGTATCCAACTGGTTAATACGCAAACCGAACAGATGTTCGGCTACAGCCGCGAAGAACTCCTTGGGCAGTCGGTTGAGCTGCTGGTGCCGATTGAGGCCAAGGCCATGCACGCCGATGCCCGACGGTCCTTCATGAACCGGCCGGAACTCAGACAGATGGGGAAGAGCCGCGAGCTGAACGGCCGGCGGAAGGACGGGGCGATTTTCCCGATCGAGATCGGCCTGAATCCGATCAGAACAAAGGAGGGGTTGCGTGTGTTGGCCGCGGTCGTCGATATCACGGACCGGAAACGGCTCCAGCGCAACCTGGAGGAGCGGGAACTCCTGCTGCGGACGATCATCGAAACAGAGCCGGAATGCGTCAAGGTGCTCGCGCCCGACGGCACGATACGAAGCATGAACGCCGCAGGGCTTCACATGGTGGAAGCCGAGCGGATCGAGCAGGTGGCCGGTCAGGATGTGTGCCGGCTCGTGGCGGAGGAATATCGGGAGGCGTTTCGCGCCTTGACGAACCGGGCGGCCCAGGGAGTATCAGGACAGCTTGAGTTTCAGGCCCTCGGTCTCAAAGGCGGCAGGCGGTGGCTGGAAACCCATGCGGTCCCGCTCCGCGACCCGCAGGGTCACATTTCCGATGTGTTGGCCGTCACGCGGGATGTGACCTCTCGGAAGGAGGCGGAGGCGGCTTTACGGGAAAGCACCGAGCGCGTCCAGCTGATGATCCGGTATGCCCCGGTCGCGCTGGCCCTGCTGGACCGCGACCTGCGCTATCTCGCCGTCAGCCGGCGGTGGATTTCGGACTATCGTCTAGGCGATGAGAATCTCATCGGACGGTCGCACTACGATGTCTTCCCCGAAGTCCCTGAGCGCTGGAAAGCCGCGCATCGTCGAGGCCTGGCAGGCGAGGTGATCCGGAGCGAGGAAGACCGTTTCGTGAGGAGGGACGGGTCCGAGCAGTGGCTGCGATGGGAAGTCCGCCCGTGGTACGCATCAGATGGGGCCGTCGGGGGACTGGTGTTCTTTACGGAAGATATCACCGATCGAAAACGCACCCAGGAAGCGCTTCGAACGAGCGCGGCTCGCCTGCAATCCGCTATTGATGCCGCCAACGTCGGTACGTGGATGGTCGATCTGAAGACCGAAACCGATACCAGGGACGCGGGGCTGAACCGCATGTTGGGCCTGGAGCCTTTGGAAAGCTCGCATCCACTCGACGATTTTCTCTCGCGGATCCATCCGGAAGACCGGCCGAGCTGCAACAAGGCCTGGGAAGACGCCCTCCAGGCAACGCATGTGTACGACGTGACCCACCGCATCGTCAGAGAAGACGGGGCGATCCGTTGGATACGAGACCGCGGTCGAATCATCTGTAACCAAGACGGCGAACCTTCGTACGCGGTGGGCGCCTGCGTGGATCTTACCGACCAGGTGAACCTGGAGCAACAGTTGCGGAGAGCCGAACGACTGGCTGAACTCGGCACGCTGGCATCGGGCATGGCCCATGAGATCGGCACACCGATGAACGTGATTCTCGGGCGAGCCGAGTACTTGATGGACCGGGTCAAAGAGGAACCGATCAAGAAGGGCTTGCACACGATCATCGCGCAGGTGGAGCGAATCACGCGGGTCATGAATCAACTGTTGTCCTTCGCGCGGCGAAGGCCTCCTGAACGCGGGCCGGTGTCTCTGGGCGACGTCATCGAGGCCAGCGTCGAAATGTTTCAAGAACGGCTGGCAAGCAGCCGGGTTCAGTTGGATCTTCGTCTCGACGCCCGTTGTCCGAAGCTTCAAGCCGATGCGGACCAGATGAGCCAGGTCTTGATCAACCTCATGATGAACGCCCTTCACGCCATGCCGAACGGAGGGAAGCTTTCGATCGGACTAGCTCCGGAACAGGATCAAGTCATACTCACCATCCGTGATACCGGGCATGGAATTCCGCAGGACGCGCTGAAAAGGATCTTCGAGCCGTTCTTTACCACCAAAGAGTTCGGGAAGGGCACCGGCTTGGGGCTCACCGTCGTCAAATGGATCATCGAAGAACATCAGGGCACGATCGCCGTCGAGAGCGAGGAAGGCAAGGGGACGACGTTCACGGTTCGACTGCCGATCTGTCGTGAAGGTTGAGGCTAAGGTTGAGCAGAATGCGTCGGAGGTTGGCAGTGAGCAACAAGCCTCAAACCTCAGGCCTTCTACGCCTCAACCTTAGCCCCAACCTGTCATCCGTCCTGTAGCATCTCGCGCCAGTGCTCTGGCGCTCCTCTGTGGTCTTTCTCGCCAGCCTTTTATCGCAACGGCCAGCCGGCCGCCGATTTCTTGGGATTTCCCCCTACTGGTCGAGAGACCGGAGCGGCATGCCCCTTGCCCCTCAACTCACCAACTGGACCGGCGAGAGGAAGGACGAACATTGTGGCGGGACGAAAAACGGCCGTGGTCCTTGTGGTTGAGGATGATCGGGAAATGCGCAGCCTCCTTTGCGACGAATTGTGGAGCGCGGGTTATCAGTTGCGGGAGGCCAAGGACGGAGACGAGGCCTTTCTGTCTGTGTTACAGTCGCTGCCGGATTTGATCCTGACCGATTTGCGGATGCCGGCTGGGGGGGCTGATTATATCAGCCGATTGCGAACGGTGGCGCCGCGCTGCCCCATCATCGTGATGACGGCGTTCGGTGACGCCCGGTGCAAGAACGACGTGTTGAAGGCGGGGGCCGACGCCTATTTCGACAAGCCGGTGCGTATTTCTGAGTTGAAAGTCTGTGTGCAACAACTGCTGGCCGGCAAGGTGACAAGCCGGCAGGAGCGTATGGGCTGACCGAGGAAACTCGAATTTGGAGTCCGTCGGCTCTGCTCTCTCAGCGCAGGAGTACATGAGATGGCCGGATCTCACATAGATCGACCGGACACGCCCGCTCCCTCCGATCCGATCATCGCTGCGCGCCTTGAAGCCATCAGGCAGCTGGCCGGCGGTCTATCCGAGCGAGTCGCGGTGATGGACCGGGACTTCAACGTGATCTACGCGAACGAGGCCTCCTGGGCCGTGCATGCGGAAGGGCCGGCTCCTCGTCACCACGCCAAATGCTACGAAGCCTTCGCCCACCGGAGCGATCCCTGCGGAGCCTGCCCCGCACTTAAAGTCTTCGAGACGCCGGAGGTGCAAGGCATCTCCTGTTCCGGTTCCGGAGACGGGAAGGCCTGCGGAATGCACCAAGCTTTCCCCTTGATCTCTCAAGACGGTCACGTGGCCTCCATGCTGGTCCTCTTCAAACCCTCCACGAAGCCGATGCGGACATCAGAGGCGCAGGTTCCGGATGAGGTAACCCCGCCGATGGTCCGTGAGCATCTGGGCGATCTGATCGGCCGCAGTTCGCCCATGCAGCAGCTCTTCGACATGATCGCCCTGGTCGCGGAAAGCCAAGCGACGGTACTGATTCAAGGCGAAAGCGGGACCGGCAAGGAACTGGTGGCCAAGACCATTCACAAGCTCAGCGACCGCCGTGATAAGCCTTTCGTCGTCGTCGATTGCGGATCGCTGCCGGAGACGCTGCTCGAGAGCGAATTGTTCGGCCATGTGAAGGGAGCCTTCACCGGAGCGGTGGCCAACAAGCGCGGACTTTTCGAAGAGGCGGACGGCGGCACCGTTTTTCTCGACGAAATCGCCGACACGACCCCGACGTTTCAGGCCAAACTACTGCGCGTCTTGCAAGAAGGCGAGATCAAACGAGTCGGCGGCAACCAGCCGATCAAAGTGGACGCGCGCGTGGTCTCCGCGACCAACAAGGACCTTGCCGAGCTGGTGAAAGCGAGGCAGTTCCGGCAGGATTTGTACTATCGCCTCGCCGTGCTTCCGTTGTTCCTCCCGCCCCTGCGGGAGCGGAAAGAGGACATCCCATTGCTGGTTGAGTATTTCGTCAAACAGTCCTGCGCCAAACACCGACAGTCTCCTCGCCACGTCTCGATGGAAGTGTTGCACGCATTAGGGGAAGCCTCCTGGCCCGGCAATGTTCGGGAACTCCAGCACTACATCGAGCGGGCCGTCGTCACCACAGCCGGACCCGATCTCACATGCAAAGACATCGTCGCGATGGGATCTGAGATTGAACCGAAAGATCTCCGGTCGGCGACACGGGACGCCGTAGCCCAAGCCGAGAGAACCAGAATCGTCGATGCCCTCAGGAGAGTTCAAGGAAATCGAGTCAAGGCCGCCAGGCTGCTGAAGATCAGTCGAGCGAGCCTCTATAATAAGTTACGGGATTACGGTATCAGCTAGTCGCTCCTGCCCTAATTCGCCTCATTTTCCACACCTGACCGTCCAACTGATTAGACAATCTAACCCGTTGAAATCTCGCTGTTGCGATTCCTGATCGCTCGGATTCTGTCTAACTCGGTAGAAAAACTCTCCGCCGCTTCGTTCCTGGTCGGCTCTGCGAACTTGTACTTAACCATACGCTCCTGCATATCTTTTCAGCTCATGCATCTTTCGAAATACAACGGGGCACGACTGTTGCGGTTGTATCGTCCCGCTGGTGAAGGCCTGGGTGATTAGGACCGGCCTCCGAATGACCCTCCCTTCGCAAGAAGGAAGCCTTCACCAGCTCTTTCCCTCCAGGAGTATTCGGCCGGAAGGCAATCGGAGGCCGGTTCTCTTCTTCGCGAAGGAACCCGGGACGGTATGCAGGAACTGAGTCGGTGTGTTTCAACCATCCGCCCGAATGAGGCGGGCTTAACAGGGGGAGGCCGTGTATGAGGTCCTTTCTATTTCAACCACAGCATCAGCGCAGACGTAGCCGTCTCTCGTTGATGCTGCATAGTGTGCTGCTGAGCAGCCTGGTGGCGACACCGTGGCTGTACGCAGCGGGTCCAGGGGAGTCGTCGCATGGAGGCCATGCGACGCCGGTGGCTCTGCCGGGCTGGACGCAGCAACTCAAAGGCCAGACAGTGGTCGAAAACGCCATCGAAGGCCGCGCCGGCAATGCCGAGAAGATGGAAATGCAACACCATCGGCTCATGCAGAAGCTGGAGCAGCAGGCCCAGCAGGATGCCAAGGCCCAGCCGGCATCCGGCGGCGCATTTACCGACATGTCCATGATGCATCAGTACATGGGGCAGGACGGATCAAGCTTCCTCCTCATGACGGACAGCGGCAAGGGCGAGCCGGTCATGTCGTCCGGCGGCAAGTGCCCGGCCAACGCGCCTGTCAAGAAATTCGACGTCTCGATGATCAACATCGAAATCACGTTGAATCGCTGGCTGGATTTCTACCCCGGCTACATGTACGTGCTGACCGACCACCTGGACAAGGCGCGCGCCGAGGAAGCCAAGAACAAGGAAGCGCGCGAGAAGGAAGGTTTTGATCCGGGCGCCGTCTCGACCGGATTGCAGGGCGACGTCATTCAGCCGCTCGTGTTGCGGGCGAATCAGGGCGACTGCGTCAAGATGACGCTTCGCAACGCGATGGAAGGCGAAGACGGCAGCTTGTTCATTCAAGCTTCCAGCATGATCGTGAGCGCGACCGGCAAGCCGGCGACGACGACGAACCCGGAATCGATCGTGGCCCCGGGAAAGTCGCAGGACTTCGAGTGGTACATCCACCCGCACATGCAGGAAGGCGTGCGGCAGTTCCATTCTTGGAGCCATGACCGCGAGTTGACGGTGTTGGGCCTCTTCGGCGCCTTCATCATCGAGCCGAAGGGTTCCAAATACCTCGAGGCGCTGGGGACCGGTCCCGCGCCGGAGGCGAAGAGCGGCTGGCAAGTCATGATCGACAACGGAACCGGACCGGATTTCCGCGAGTTCGTGATTTTCTATCACGAAATCGGCGATGAAGCGTTCCGCCCGCTGAACAAGAAGGGCGACTTCCTGCCGCAGCGCGATCCGTTGACCGACGCCTATCGTCCCGGCGGCCGCGCGTTGAACTATCGCAGCGAGCCGTTCGGTATCGATGAAATGCACCTCCAGCACGAGTACTTCGGCTTCGAAGACGAGTCCATGGCCTACAGCGGTTATACGTTCGGCGATCCGCCGACCACGATCGCGCGCGGCTATCTCGGCGAGCCGGTCAAGTGGCGGCTGGTTCACGGCGGGTCCGAAGTGTTCCACAGCCACCATCCGCACAGCGGATCGATCCGCTGGCAACGTAGCCCCGGCACCGAGCCCAACAATTTGTGGGCGATGGGCCAGGACGGTCCGGTGAAGTATCCGGTCGTCCGCACCAAGTCGGATCGCGTGGACGTCGAAGTCATGGGTCCGTCTGAAGCATTGGATCTGGAGCCGGAATGCGGTGGCGGAGGCTGTCAGCATCTGGCCGGCGAGTTCCTCTATCACTGCCACGTCGCCCACCACTATGTGGCGGGGATGTGGGGGTACGGCCGGTTCTACAACACGCTCCAAGCCGGCGCGGGCCATACGGATACGATGCCGGATATGCGCGAGTTGCCGGATCGTGTAGGCCGGATGAAACTCGGCGTCTCGTCCGACAAGTTGATCGGGACGACCGTCGATTGGTTCGGCAAGACCTTCAAGATCGTCGATAAGGGACAGAAGACCAATTGGAAATCCGATCCGGCCGTCGTGAACATCAAGGACTGGGTCGAGATGTTCCTGCCGGCGCAGGGAAAGCCGGGCCACACGGACGACGAGAAGGGCCAGATCATGGCCTATGATGCAACCGTGTGGGATTGG
>JBBILH010000093.1:0-12685 GCA_037445005.1 Nitrospira sp. | reverse complement strand
TGTACCAGGGGGACGTCCTTTTCCACGACTTCGATCAAGGTTCGCACGGTCTCGACATCATGGAGGCTGAGGATGCCGCGGGACGTGGTTGAGGTGCTGTTAGCTGCTCCCGTGACGTAGGCCCCCAGGTCAAGGTTGCGCTCGGCGACGTAGCCGGAGAACGGCGCCCTGATGTAGGAATAGGCCAGGTTCGTTTCGGCCTGAGCCTGCGCCACCTCCATCTGCTTCACCTGGGCCTTGAGGGATTCCAATGCGGCAATCGCACCGTCCGAGTTTACCTGGGCGTTGTCCAAATCCTGCTGGGAAACGAATTGGTCCTTGATCAATGCCTGCATGCGTTCAAGCGTCAGTTTGGCGTTGCGGACCGACGCCTCCTGCTGCGTGACTTTGGCGCGCGCGGCCGCAAGATTGGCTTTCGCCTGGTTCAGCGCATGGAGGTAGTCGGTATGGTCTATTTCGATCAGCACTTGATTCGCCTTTACGAAGTCGCCCTTGTCGACGTGCAGCTTGGAGATATAGCCGTCGACACGTGAATAGAGGTTCACGACTTGATTCGGGGTAATGTCGGCGGTGTACCCCAGTCGGATGTCCAAGTCCTGTTTCAGCGGAATGACGGTCGCCACCGTAATGACCCGGGCTTTCTTCTGGTCGATTTTGGCGCCGCTGCTCAGGCGGAATACGACCAGCGCCGTGACCGCAAAGAAGATGATGACTCCCAAAGTGACGATGGGATGTTGCTTGACGGATCTCATGTAGTTCGGCTCTTGCTCGGGTGGACCAAACCATGTAGGAACAGCTCGACATAGGTCGTCACGGTGTCGTCGTGAGTCCGGTGCATCGGCACGCCGAAGATCTCGTGGAGCAGTCGGTGGTGAACCACCATTCCGATGAAGGCCCTGGCTGCGAGAAGCGGATCGACGTTCCGGAATGCCCCCTCCTTCACCCGCAACTGGATGTAATCGGCCAGGCGGTCGTAGAAGACTCGGTGTTGTTTGCCAAAAAACATGTCGGAGAGTTCATGCCCTTCCAACGCGCTAAACAGCAGTAGGCGTAGGAGGGTCGAATCGACATCCGGCCTGATCCGATACCCCGCGATGAGGGTAAATACCCGGCGGTCGTCCCGTTTCTTAGCGGATTCTTCGACGGCCTCCAGCAGTTCGCTTACCGTCACCTTTTCGGCAAGGATCGCCGCGTAGAGAGCCCGCTTAGTGGGGAAGTGCTTGAAGACCAGCGCTTCGCTGATGCCGGCGGCTTTGGCGATCTCCTTGGTGGTCGTCCCTTTGAACCCCTTCGCGGCAAAGAGCGAGGCAGCCGCTGCGATCAGACCAGCCTGGCGCTCTTGGCTGGAAGGCCGTCGCGTATTCAATGGCGGTCTCATAAGTTCTGGTATGGTGAGTAAGTGATCACTCACTCGTTGATGCTACCATGGTCGCTTGTCCGGAACAACTTTCTCCTTCGTCCGTCTAGGGGCGGCTACCGCCGGACCGTCGGAGGTTCGAATCGGAGAGACTGGAAGTTGGTCCCCGAATGAAATCGGACGAGGAGAGAAGGGAGATAGTAGGCCCACAGCTTTAGCTACCGGAGCCCCGCATCTGAGAAGGCGGAGACAGCCCGATCACAAAAACCGTCAATGCTGCATCAGCGACGCATTGGTGCTCAGGAAGTAGCGCAATCGATTCTTTTCCCGCAAGTTCATTCTCGAGAACTTCACCCCAAACCGATGGCCACTTGACCAGGCGACACGGGTTTCCATGACGAAGAGCGGATCCTGCCCGTCTGGAAGGTACAGAAACATCGTCAGTTCCTGCCCCTCCTGGACGGCCGAGTTGCCTCGAACGCCCAATCCATCCGAAGAAAGATCGGTCACCGTGCCGTCGCCGATCAGCACGTCGCCCGAGGTGGCTTGTGCCGAGTACATGAGGCAGAAAGTGGCGGGGAGGCGGAGATGTTCGCGCCGATTGGCGGAAGGGACGGGATGGAAGGATTTGGGCGTCCTGACTTTAACGGCTTTCATAGCTGCTCCTCCTGTGTAATCCCGTTCATGCTTTGCTGGATGAGCGGGTTCGATGATTCCAGACATGGAATCGAAGGTTGTTTTGCGCCTCGAGTGCTGAGGACGTCACTTTCACCCCGAACCGCCGGCCTGACACCCAGGTCACGCGGCTTTCCGCAATGCAGACCGGCTCTTCCACCCCGGGGAGCTCGATGAAGAGAGCCAAGTCCATTCCTTGTTTGACCAGCCGATTGCCGCAAATGCCGATTCCCTGTTCCGAAAGGTTCGTCACGGTGCCGTCACCCATGAGCATTGTTCCAGAGTCCATACCTGAATAGACGAGCCCGACTTCGGCGGGAATTCGTTCGGTCAGGCGACGGTTGTGATTGTCCGCCGGTTCATGGACAGGACGGGAGGTCTCAAGAATGTGAAGCTTCATATGCGTCCTTTCTCCTTTGCGAAACCGGGATACCCCTTGCCCCTGCGCTAGGCAAACCGAAACGCAGCGCGGGTCTGTTTCGGCCTCATCAACGTCACGTGTTTCCAGATCATCACTTGAAGCCGCTTTCGTTCCCCATCGGTCAGCTTCGGAAATCTGGCGGCAAATGTATAGCCTGTCACCCAAGCGACGGTCGTTCCGGTCAGACAGAGTGGGAGCCCTCCGTCCGGGACATAGAGAAAGAGAGTGATACTGGTCCCTGCCTGAGGCAGTGTGTTGGCGAGGACTTTGCACCCGGTTCCGGAAAGGTTGATCAGGAAGCCGTCCGCCTTCAGGGGCTTGTGCCCTGTCTCACTGGTGTACATGATCTTCATCTGGAGCGGAGCCCGTTCCGCGTAGCGCCGGTCGAGTGGTGAAAACGGCTTCGTAAGGCTGCCTGTCCAAAGCCGTTCCGACGACTTCATTTGTCCCTCCATCATCTCTTTACTCCTTTGCTGCTGTATTTCTTCAACACCTTGAGACTACCCCATTCTCCGATAGGATCTATTCCTAGGGAGGGGGGCTCGGTCCCCCCAAAAAGGGGGGATATGGTGATAAAGCATATGAAATCGACAGATTAGACGCTCTCGGCCGCATCATCCTGGCGCGCAGATGCCGCAGTTGCAGGAGTCTCAGTGGGCAAGAGCCGGATGAGGATGGGGATAACAGGAGAGGGGTTAGAACACGGTGGCGGAGTTTCCCTCCGTCAGCTTCGCACGCATGGTTTGGCTTTCGAAAAAAATAATGCCTCGGTCCACTCTGGCTTCATACCGGAGAGTCACTTCCGTCTCGAATCCTTGCCATGCGTAGAACTTGACAGGACCCACGGAGAACTGGCCGGGTGTTCGGTCCAGAGGGCCATACTTCGATTGGAGATATGCGAGAATCTGATCGTGAGCGTCTTTCCCCTCGTAACGGACCGTCACTCTGGCGAACTTATCGTCGATCGTCATGAATTTCATGGACGCCACAACGATGGTGCCCAGTTTTGCCTGCCCAGATGCAAGTTCGTAGGTTTTTAGCCGGCCCGCATCTTCGACTTGCTTGAACGTGGCGTTTTCGCTGAATGTTGACCCCCAAGGGATGTCCTCGAAGCCGTTCGGGTCCTCCGTCATCGGCACCGCCAGGGCCAACAAGGGGCACAGGAAAAATCCGGCGAAGATTGCGAGAACGGGAAATCGAAATTTTCCGGGACAGCATCGCTTCATGTTATTCCGATTATTCCGACGAGTCCGTAATGCGATCGTTGAATCGGGGCGCCAAGGTCCGGCTATCAAGGAAAATGTATCCCCGCTCCGTGGCTCCTTGATATGTCAAGTTTATTTCCGTCTCGACCCCTCGCCAATTGTACTGCTGATTGAGACCGCGCATCATCTGACCGGGAATTCGTTCGATGGCGCCGAATTGTTTTTCGAGATAGCCCATGATGTGTTTGTGCGTTGCCTCGCCCCTGTACCGCACGGTCACTCTGGCAAACTGCTCGTCTACGGTAGAAAGCCGTACGCTTTCGACGGCGATTCCGGCGAACGTGTGGGGTGTGCCTCTGAACTCAAACTCTTGAACATGCGGCCCTTCTCGCGTCAGCTCGAGTTCCGAACGCGTGGTAAGCGATACTCCCCAGGCGATGTCGCGGTACCCCTTCGGATCGTTGAGCATAGGGACCGCGCCTACCTGAGCGGGAACAAGCAGAGCGAGAAGGAGAATCGCCTTCATTGCGGACCACCGGAAGTAGTGAGTGATCGTCCCGTCGGCCATGGCGCACGCTAACATCGAGAGCTGCTGTCGTGCAACAGGGGGCGTTTCCTTGAGAAACCTCAAAGAGCTGGCATATAATGCGCCCCGCGTTTCCGGTTCGAGGAGAGGGGTATCTTGAATGATCGAAAGCGACGCCTTTGTGCAGGCCATGCAGGACATGGGAGTCAACTTCTTCACGGGAGTGCCCGACACGATATTAGGCGGCATTATCGCGGAGTTGATGGATCGACGCCTGTATACACCCGCCGTTCGTGAGGACGAAGCCGTGGCTATGGCTGCCGGCGCGTATATGGCCGGCAAGATTCCTGCCGTCCTCATGCAAAACTCCGGGCTCGGCACCTCCCTGAACGCTCTGATTTCCCTCAACGTAATTTACCGTCAACCCTGCATCCTGGTCGTGTCCTGGCGCGGCCAAGGCGGGAAGGATGCGCCGGAGCATCTGGTCATGGGGGAAGTCATGCCGCAATTTCTGGACACGATGAAGATCCCCCACAGGACCCTGACGGAAAAGTCCGCGATAGAAGACTTCAAATGGGTAGCCGAGACGTTCATGAAGCAGCGGATTCCCGTCGCGCTGTTTATTACCAAAGGTGTCGTAAAAGGATTGCATCCATGAGGCCGGAACAGGGGACCTTGATCAGTCGGGCCCAGGCTATGGCCGCCTTGATGGATCTCATCACGGATCAGCTGGTGATTGTCTGCAACGGATTTCCATCGCGTGAGGCCCAGAAGATCGCCGACAGGCCCGAGAACTTTTACATGATCGGCTCGATGGGGAATGCTCCGGCGATCGCTTTAGGCGTCGCATTAGCCAAACCGAACAAACAGGTCATCACATTCGACGGCGACGGGAATGTGTTGATGGGCATGGGGACGCTGGCGACGGTCGGCGCGTTGAAACCGAAGAATTTCATCCACGTCGTCTTCGACAATGAAGTCTACGGAACGACAGGGAATCAGCCCACCATCTCCAATGTGGTGCCCTTGGAGAAGGTGGCGAAGGCGGCAGGTTATGCCAATGTCGAACGAGTCCTTGACCGCGACGACCTCGTGTATGAGTTCAAAGACATGCTCGGCAAGGACGGCCCGAGCATGCTCCTGATCAAGGTCAATGAATTTCAGGAAGAAGCGGATCGTATCCGGCTCGACCCTCCGGAGCTGACAAAGCGATTCATGAAAGCGATCGAATGACGGATCTGGCGCCGGCTCGTTCGACTTGCATGGACCGGATGGACGCCGCGGACAGGATTCGATTCAAGATCGACGAGGTGCGAAGGTGATTCTCCTTAACCCAGGTCCGGTCAACGTCAGCGAGCGCGTCCGTCAGGCGCTCGGCAGGCCCGACGTCTGTCATCGCGAGTCGGAGTTTTTGGAGCTGCTGCACGGCATCCAGGCGAAGATCCTGAAAGCATTCGTGCCGGGGGCTGAGCACGAATATGCCGCGGTCGTGATCACGGGTTCTGGTACTGCGGCGGTCGAGTCGGCGGTCATGTCCTCCATCCCCCACGGGAAGCGGATGCTAGTCATCAACAACGGAGTCTATGGCGAACGGATCTCCCAGATGGTAGGACTGCATCGATTGGGCGTGTCTGAACTCAAGTACGAATGGACGGTGAAGCCGGATCCCGAGCGGTTGCGGCTGGCATTACGCCAGCACCCGGAAGTGCACTGTGTTGCCATGGTGCATCATGAGACGACCACCGGGTTGTTGAACCCGGTCAAGGAAATCGCCGATGTTGTCGACAGCCAAAACCGCGTCTTCGTCGTAGACGCCGTCAGCGCCCTCGCCGGAGAAACTATCGATATCCCTGGCTCTCATATGTATATGGTGGCGGGAACGGCGGGGAAATGCATTCAGGGATTTCCCGGCGTCTCATTCGTGCTGGTCAGAAAAGGGTTTCTGGAGCGCATGCGCGCGTACCCGAAGCGGTCGTGGTACCTCCATCTCACCCACTATGTCGATGACCAGGGGCGCGGCACGGTGCCTTTCACACCTGCCGTCCAGGTCTACTATGCTTTCGACGAGGCGCTGAACGAATTGCTTGAAGAAGGTGTGGCAAAACGAATCCAGCGGTATAAGAAGACGGCCCAACTGATTCGTGAGCGTATGGCAAAACTCGGAGTCAAGCCGGTCCTGACCCCAGAGCGGCAGTCGAACACGATCACGTCCTACTACCTGCCGGAAGGACTCAGCTACCAGACGCTGCACAGCCGCCTTAAGGCAGAAGGCTATGTCATCTATGCCGGCCAAGGGAACCTCGAGAATCGGATTTTCCGCGTGGCGAATATGGGAGCCCTGAGCGAAGCGCAATTTCAGGCGTTTCTCGATTGCTTCGAACGGTCGTACCGGTCCGCATGAAAGCCGTCATTCTTGCCGCCGGCGTAGGCAAACGCCTCTGGCCGGTTACGCAACATCGACCGAAGTGCCTGATCGAAATCGGCGGGCAGAGCCTGCTCCACCGCTACCTTCAGTCGTTGGCCCAGCTCGGAATTCCTCGTGCGGATATCGTCGTCGGCTACAAGCAGGAAATGATTCGGGCGGCAGTCGAAGCCCAATCCTACGGCCTTCACGTCAATTTTCTTGTCAACGAGCAGTTTCATCGCGGCAGCATCTCATCCCTCTGGATAGCGCGCACGGCGCTGGATGATGACGTCATCGTGATGGATGCCGACGTGCTCTTCCACAGGGAGATTCTCCGGCGGCTTGTCACGTCGCCCTATCCGAACGCACTGCTCATGGACGAATCCGTCAAGCAGACCGGCGAGGAGTGCATGGTAGTGGTGCAGGGCGGTCGCGTGGTCGCCCTGACAAAAAAGATGCCCTTGCACTATGATTATGCGGGAGAGGGCGTCGGCTTCCTAAAGGTCCGCCATAAAGACACCATGCATATGGTGGCCTCGCTCCGGACGTATGTCGATCGCGATGCATGGCAAATGGAGTACGAAGACGCGCTGCTGGAATTTTTCCGAGACGTGAAAGTCGGCCATGAAAAGATCGGCGGGTTGCCCTGGACCGAAATCGATTTCCCTGAGGACATCGAGAAGGCCGAGCGGGACGTGTTACCGAAATTGTGAAAAGAACGTCATTGGTCAACACACCACCGACATGAGCGGAGAATTTAGGAACCCCTTCTTCGTAGTGACCTAAGACCGATGATCAGTGATCGAGGATGTTGCCGGCATGAGTGAGCGCGCGTTGGAAAAAGGGGCGGAACTTCGAGGGCTTTCCACGGCGATCCTGTTGCCTTCCATTGATCTGTTCGGCGCGCAGGCTCGCGCGGGCACGGGGCCGCTCACGCAAATCGTCGGCGTCGGATTGTTTCAGCGGACCGTGCTGACGCTGCAGCGGGCAGGCATCAGGCAGATGATCGTCCTGGCGGGCCCGGAAGAGGATCAACTCAAGCTCGCGCTCGGGAAGGGGCCGCGGGCGACGATCCCAGTCCGTTGGATGCCTATCCGTGAGTTTCCGCTCGACGATCCGCGGACCTGGGAAGCGTTGGCTGCCGAAGTGCGCGGCTTTTGCCTCCTGTCCGGAGTCCGGGGCCTGTTCTCACGTCCGTTGATCGAACAGTTGCGGCGAGAGGTAAAGGAGGGAGAGGCGATCGTCGTGTCGCTCAAGGGCAGAGCGACAGGTTTTCAGCGCGCTCAGGCGGAGGCCGGCGCATGGTCCTGGGAGGAGCGCCGGACCGCACTGGCGGACGTGATCGTCTTGCCAGCCGCCCTGATGGGAGCCGCGGGTCGAATAGCGAAAGGACAAGGCGCGGTGCCTGTGCGATGGTGGCTTGATCATGCCGCCAAGGATGGGCGTGTCCGCATATTCAGGACGGAGGAAAATCCGGCTCAGTGGTACCAGCCCATCGAGCAGCCGAGTGATCTTGCTGCAGCGGAACAGAAGCTATTCGGCTCGCTGAAGAGCGAGTTCGAGGGATTCGTCGACCGGTACTTCAACCGGAGGCTGTCACGCTGGTTTACGAGGGTGTTTCTGGCCTTGGGTTTTTCGCCGAACACAATTACGATCGTGGCAACCTTCGTCGGCCTCCTCGCCGCCGTCGCGTTCGCGCAAGGCACGTACGGGGCCGGCCTGGTCGGTGCTCTCTTGTTCCAATTGGCGGCGGTGATCGATTGCTGCGACGGCGAAGTGGCGCGACTCACGTTTACTGAGTCGGCGTTCGGGGCGTGGCTCGACATCGCAATGGATAATGTCGTACACATAGCCATTTTCGGCGGCATTGCGGCAGGAGCCCATATGCGATCGGCAGGAACCGAGCAAGCGTGGGTTCCGCTGGCACTGGGCGCGGTGGCAATCATCGGCAATGCGATCTCGTTCCTGCTCGTGAACCGAGCGCAGAAGATCAAGCAAGCAAGCGAGTGGAAGACGCCGGTTCATGCCGCCTGGTCGGACTTCATGCTCAAGAACGTCGCAAGTCGAGACTTCACCGTCGTCGTTCTGGCCTTCGCCCTGCTGGGCAGGCTGGAACTTTTCCTGTGGATCGCCGCGATCGGCTCGGCCGCTTTCGCGCTGATAATGGTTTGGGTGGTGCGCCCGTCTGGCATCGTCGCAATAAGATCATGATCCAATAACCGCTCGTGCTGCGATATCTTCTACTCCTCCTCGGATTCCTGACGCTCACGCTCCTTGTTTGGCACATCGGCCCCGGCAACATTTACGAAGCGGCGGCATCGCTGGGCCCCACGGCTTTGGGCGTCATCCTGCTCCCTTCGCTGGCGATGTATCTCATCGAGGCCTACGGTTGGAAAGTGACGATCGGTCCTTCCGGCGCGCGAGTGCCGTTCGGCAGCATCCTGGCCATTAGGACCGCGGGTGAAGTGGTCAACATGACGACGCCGACGGCCTATGTCGGCGGGGAGCCGCTCAAGGCGTATCTCCTACAACGGCACGGTGTGCCGATGGTGGAGGGCCTGGCCTCGGTCGTGATCGCCAAGACGACGATGACCATTGCGCAGATTCTGTTCATTCTGATCGGGATCGCGCTGGCCTTCTGGTTGATCGGGACGAAGGGTTCCTCCGGACAGATCGTCGCCGCTGCGGTGCTCGGCGCCGGCGTTCTGGCGTTCGGCATTGCCGCATTTGTCTTCGTTCAGCGGCAAGGACTCTTCATATGGGTGCTCGAGGTGCTGCGAAAAATCGGATGGCGAATCAACTTTCTGGAGTCCAGGGAGGACAAGCTTCGATCGCTCGATCAGACGATTCTGAACTTCTATACGTCTCATCGATCGACGTTTTACATCTCGACCGGTCTCTACTTTTTCGGCTGGCTGGCCGAAGCGATGGAGGTGTTCGTCATCGTGGCCTATCTCGGTGGGCCGGCCGGTTGGCTCTCCGCTCTCTCTATAGGAGCGCTATCCGTCTTTATCAAGGGGGGCACATTCTTTATTCCGGGCAGCTTGGGCGCGCAAGACGCCGGAAATCTCCTGCTGCTCCAAGCGTTCGGTTACAGCGACGTGACCGGGATCACGTTTGCGCTGCTGCGGCGCTTCCGCGAGTTGGTCTGGATCGGAATCGGGTTGCTGTGTCTGGCAATGACGAGGACGGGTTCGCCGCCGCCTGAGCGACTTTAAGGCATCGTCCGCTGTTGGTGTATCGACTGGATGCGATCCACCATCTTGTCCCACACAAAGGCATGGAGCCTGAGATTGGCGGTCCGGTCGACGCGGGTGAACTCGAGCCCCGCCTTTCGACCCTTCACCCATCGGACCTGGGCGAGTTCGATCGGGAGCGATTCAGATCTGTCGGGTAGCAACAGCCGAAGCGCCATGCTGCGTTCCTCGGGTAACGGTTCGTCCGTTTCAATCGTACAGCCCAGAGCGGACAGATTGGTAATCACGCCTTCCCCCACGGCAGAGACGACGCAGTACATCGCCGGATATGAGACCGGCAGACGGTACAGGCCTCGATGGTATGGTCTGGCGTGGTCCATGGTTGTCAATGTAATGCCTCTCCGCCGTGCAGAGGTATTCCTCTGATGGGGGGCTTAGGGGGTTGGAGGAGGTTCGGCGATGCTGGATCGGATCAGTCGCTCGATGTAGAGCGTAAGCTTCCGCTCGTCTTCGGGCAGGATTTGCGTGATGCGGCCGCCGAACATTGGCCGATCCGTGTGAATGATCAAGAGCTCGCAGTGGATGATGCAATTACCGTCCAGTTGGACCTCGATCTTGACCCGATCGCCCATGGCGAGAGGAAGGTCGGCGCTAAGACGAAGGCCGCGCTCCGTCAAATCCAACACCTCGCAGAGCATGGTTCTCTTGTCGTGCGTCAAGAGCCCCCGCCGCTGGAGGGGGAACCGGAAATGGTTTCGTTGATTCTGCATCGAACCCGGCCTTTCAAGGACAACTTACACGGCGCCGCCGTCCTCTGCGGTCCCGCTTAGCTCAATAGAACAGTTCAACCAGCTGCCGCCTACTCGACGCGTGCCCTTGTCGCTTTCACGGGCACAGGCGCTTCCACGGTCCGGAGAGAGATGAGGCTGAGCACCATGAGGAGCATCCAGAGTGACATTGTCGTATCCCTCCTATCAGGTTCCTGCTGGACCAGTGCAATGCCGAGACCCTGGCGATACCCAGAAAGGAGGGGAGAGGAAATTCCCGCCATTACGCGGACTTGTCACGGGTGCTTGTCGGTCCACAAATAATGATCAAAAACGGGAAGGAGAACCTTCTTTGACAGACGGTAAATGTCGGAATGGTTGCGGACATTTCCTCCCGCCAATGAGGGGGGTGTCGCCCTGAAGCCTTGGGAGCCGCTGCGCAGTTCTTTAGAAAGGCCTTCTGCTGGGTTTGCACACTCAACCAGGAACCATGCCAAGCCTCACAAGTAAAGAGTAGCGTCCGCGCAGCTTCCGCTTTGGCCACTGTCTGCTGCTGGGGATCTCTGTGACGCGAAGCCTCTTTTGGCGCAGAGACAGGCAGAACGTCACCCGTGATGGTTCCTGCCCACTGAGTGCGCACGCAAGACCAATCGAATTGTCAGATTAAGGGCGGTGCTCCCTCGACGTGCGCAGTGGAACCAATCATGGGTGTCATTCCTGAGGGATGAAACAAGCGAGCTTCGAAGGAGCATCGAAGCGAGAAACTTCGGCGCCAATGCACGCATCAGCAGCCGCGGGCGCTGTTAGACGGGAGAATCAGCAAGCTCGGTGGGACCATTTGGATTGGCCAGCGTTGGCGACGATCTTCACGAGCGACTTAAATAGAACAACGAGCAAGCTTGGATGGAGCATTGGTAACGGCAAGAAACGTAGGCCGTCAAGGCTCGCTTCAGCAGCCGCGGGCGGCTTTTTGGGAAGACCAGTATGTTAGGTAGGAGTATTGATAGCCATTGGCGATCACTATAGGCCAGGCATGGAGGGCTATTTGAGTCCAGGCAGAAGAGGAGAAAATGGAAGTGAGATAGAGATGGGACTTTGTTTATGTGGAAGTGTAGGAAAGTAGGTCAGGCTCTGTGATCTCAGTTACTAACTTTCTAATTTCGGAGATCTCATCAAGCTCTTGATCGGTCACGTCGCGTTGAAGATGATCCGGCTTAGGCTGTAGCGAACCTTCAGCGGTGGATTCGCTACTTGTAAATTTCAGCGAGACGATTTTGTAGCCCTGATCAGTCATGCTTGTAACTCGCTAACCACCTTTCCCTTAGCCTGTCCTTCTAGCTGTCTTCGCAACTCCAATAAGTCTAGCAGATTTCCACACTTTGTGCAGTTAAGTTTGTTATCGGTAGGGAAGGCGATGCAACCAGGTTCCAAGGGGTGTGTCTTGCCTATATTCGCTTGGATCTTGTGTGTGGTGTTACATTTTAAGCATTGCACCTCGACGATTGCTTTCCCTTCTGTCTTGGCCTGTTTGGGGGATTCGGTCGGACCCTGCGGTAGCAAGAATCGGTATATTTGAGACGCCGATGTTTCAACGACCTTGTACACATTGGAGGCGAAGGTCATCTGAAGCAAAGTGTAGTAACGAGTAATGGCGTCATTTAGATCAGGGTTTTCTGAGTAGTCAGTGATCTTTAGGCGAAGCCCTCTTAGGTCTTGAATCTTCAATGAACGTCCGTGGGTTAACCATTTGCCGTGATCTCTGAGGGCAACACCTATCTCTTCCGCTCTCTTCGTCTTTTCCTCTGGTGTGACTGCAGCCCCTGTGGTCGAGTGAGAATTCCAGTCTTTGAACTTGTACTTGGCGAGCCATTCCGTGACCAGTGTTTCGGCAAATTTTAGCGCATTTCTCGCACTCTGAATTTCTCCCGGTGAGATCCCCTGGAGAATAGGAATGTAGGCCTTGTTTAGGATGTTGGTTTTTGCGACTTCATCTTTAATCTTGTCCAATCCCTCAAGGAGTGCATCGGCAGAGAAAACTTTACCCTGCCAGGTCAGTTGAGCATCTATAGGTCCAAGTGCAGGGCGGTGTGCCATCCTTAGTTGAAAATTGACGAAGCGGCTGCCTTTGTGGTG
>JBBILH010000092.1:0-12869 GCA_037445005.1 Nitrospira sp. | reverse complement strand
TCAAGGATCAGTCCGGCGCATGGCGCAATGGCACCTCATTCGGTCTCAATGACCTAGAGGCGCTCGTTACCGTGGCCCGTCAGGCCAAGGACTGGATGGCCGCTCACGCTCTGAAGCGCTGAGCCGTTCCCTGGGAAGCCTCCGGCCCTCCGGGGGCTTCTCTCTGTCACGTAGGTCAATTGCCAAGGACTTGAGAGGAGAAGGTCTTCACAGAGGTTGTCATGATCACTGGTATTCCACGACGGCCGCAATTGCGGCCACAAGTTCTTCCATTACCGTCGATGGCAAATTCCCAAACTTTTTTATAAACCGGGAAGTATCCAATCCTCTGAGTTGCAAGGCATCGATAGAAGAAGTCTTTGAAAGGCCGTTCCTACCGTCAGGATCAATCCGGACGTGCCAGATACTTCCTTTAAAATGATCTTTCCATTCAGTAATGGGGGCAATCAGCCTGAGAGGGAGCCGGCCCAGCGCATCGGAACTGACTATGACAGCTGGCCGTGTTTTCTTTATTTCAGAACCCAGGGTCGGGTCTAAGTTGACGAGCCAGATTTCGCCGCGCTTAGGCGATGGTGGGTTAGTACTCAACGAAGTCCCCACTCTGAAGGTCGCTTCTGTCTGCGCCCTCCGAATAGTGTGACTTCAGTTTTTCTGCTTGTTCCGACAGAATCCGTCTGCGTTCTTCAAGCGGCAACTTCATAAAGGCTCGTCGCTCAATAAGGGTGAGCGGCTCCTTGACATCAAAAGACTCGCCAAGCAGCCTTTCAACTTCCTCACGGGAAATCAGTCCCTCTGCATAGGCTCGAAGCGCTGTTTGCCGAAGCCATTGTGATTGTTCAGGCTCCAATTCACCCGGCTCTTTCCGTTTCCATTTCAATCGGTTTATGAGCATCATCCAATGCCGGTAGTATCCCTCTGAGATGATGTCCAAATCGAATAGCCGTCGAACAAGAGCTTGTACACTCATTCCAAATCGCTGCTTAAAAAGCAGCAGTTCTTCGCTAAGAATGGTATCCCGTTTAGTACCAATCTCACGATAGACCACTTGTGCGGGAGCAAGAAAGGCTGCTCCAAACCGGAATGCCGCCTTTTCCTCATCAACGTTATGCCCTATCTTCAAGACAAGATGGCCTAATTCATGCGCAAGGCTCAGTCGCTGTCGCTCCCCAGATACACCCCTGGATGTTACGAGTCCTGCTGCTTGAGTCTGGGTGGCTTCATCAACAGCCACCGCGCAAATGCCATCAAACTTGTCAATAGAATCAATCTCGATGACATGAATGTGATGATCTTCGAGCATACCGACCATGCTTGAAATGTGATCCTGCCCGAGTTTCCAATTCGTACGCAATTCTTCGGCAGCCCGCTCAGTATCTTCTATCTTTGAAATATGATGTGCGTGGATCGGCAACTGATCCCCGTCCGGCCATCCTGTCATGGCCTGAAGATTCACTCGATCCTCCAAGACCTCTGTCACAAGGCTCTCAATTCTTCCCTGATCTTTCTTGGGTAAAGTCGAAGCCTTCCTATAGCCGATGAACTTAACACGGACTTGAGGCTCTCTCAGAAAATAAGACGCCTTAACCTTAAAGGTATCGGCCAGTTTGTTCAGAACAATTGGCGATGGGCTAGCCTTCGCACACTCATATTTTGAAAGCGCCTGTTTTGTTACAACATGGCCCATGGATGCAACAAGCGCATCCAGCGAAAGACCTCGCGACATTCGTAGCCGCTTCAGACGATGAGCGATGGTTGCTTGATGAGACATAGATACAAGAGAGGTTGACAAATTATAACACGCGATATACATCTGTCAACCGCTGGAAGATTCTGATATGTTGAGGACCTCGAGCTTTGGAGAAACCCAGCATAGAATACGCTGTGCTAAATTTGTGCTAAAACACATCAAAATTCATCGCACTCAGCAGACTCAATCGATTCAATAGAAACGTTCCAACCTCGCAATTCTTCAAGCAAAAGTGGGGAAACCTCGCAACAACGAGCCCTTACAAAAATTGTGTTTTTGGCTCTCTTCATCAGCGGGCCGTAGGTTCGACCCCTACACGGCCCACCAAACCAAGCTTCGCTCGTGCCGCCGCGTTCGATCAACTCGCGGCGGATAGGTACTTTGCCTCCAGTAGGCTAAAATTCTTCGCTTGCGCGTGCCGCCGGCTCATCAGGCGTAGCCTCTCTTCATTAGGCCGGCGGATACACCCCTCCAGTAGACCCGTCCTTTCTCACAAACCTCGCTTGCGCGTGCCGCCGGCTCATCAGGCGCAGCCTCTCTTCATTAGGCCGGCGGATACACATCTCAAATCTTTTCTGTCCTCCTGTCTCTGACCGGACTTGCTGCAACAGCGTCTCGGGGGTTGCGGTAGAAAGGGCTGAGCTCAACGCGGCCTAAAACCGATATTCCAGACCGACCGACGCATTCGTGTTGTAAAAATCCCGCGCTGCGATATTTGATGACCGTTGGGTTCGCTGAAGACCCAGCGTGACTCTGGCCGCAGCCGAGACGTCGTAATGAAGTTCTGCATTCCCTTGATGGAGATAGTCGATCTCGCCGCGAGCTGAATCTCCCACGATCTCCGAAGTGAACTGCTTCTCTCGAAACGCGTAGGTCAGCTCCAGGGACAGCGGGGCGGCCAGTTGGAAGACCGTGCCCAAAGACACGAAGTGCTGCCGATAGGAGACGTCGTCTTTGAACTGGGGCTGGTCCCGTCCGTCGGCAAGCCCCCTCTCGTAGAGGTAATCGAATGTAATCGTCGCCCAGGAGACCGGACGATACCGTAGGCGAGGACCGACGGTGTAGAACTTGGTATCTCGTTCTGAAAAGGCTTGATTGAAGAATCGAAGCCCGTAGCGGCCGACGAGCGTTGCGGACCATTGCTCGGACAAGCGACGTTCGAACTGCATCCGCCAGGTGTGCGAGGTGACCCGTTCCTCCTCCTGTAGCCTCCGGCCGGTCTGACGTTCCGTGTTGGGTCCGAGGAACAGATTCGGGACATAGCGGTATCGAAGAAGCACGAAAGTATCGGGGGCGATCTGCTGATGGACCTGAGCCCGGTAGTCCCCATGGTTGAAAACAGGATTGTTCGTGAAGAGATACCCGTGGGCCTTGAATGACAGCTCGGTCGGCCCGAGGCTCGACGACGAAGTGTGCCGGACATCGATCGAGGGCGTCCAAACTAGATCAGACGGGCGATCGGTCGGGACAACAACGGGCTGGCTCGGATCTTCGCTCAACGCCAACCTGCGGGCGGCGGATAGTTCAAAGACGTTGTCCGTAACGATCGTCTTGGTCTGGGCGATCGCCGACCATTCCGCCCATGATCCGGGAGGCAAAGCCAACAATCCGGCGAGGCCGACCGAAAGAGACGCTCCGATCAGGCGCGCGGTTCGGATCACAGAGAAATCCTACGGCCGGCCGAAGGATCGCACATAGAGCAGGACGTGCCAGGCTTCTTCCTCCGTGAGAACCAGCGGAATGAACGAGGCCATGTCGGTCCCGGGGCTTCCGTTTTTAAGAATCCACAGTAGCTCCCCGTCCGTTCTCGCCGCCTGCCAGGCCTTGTCGGTGAAATTGCGCGGGAGTTTTCCGCGCAGCCCCTCGATGTCGCCCAAGCCTTTCCCATCGCGCCCGTGGCAAGTCACACAGAAGGCCTTGCCATGGAAGATCTGCCGACCTTTCTCAATGTTCTCAGCGGTGGCCTCGAAGGGATTTTTCCATGCCCTGGCTTCCTCGATCTTATCGGCCGGCACTCGGGGTCTTAGGACGGCTTCATCGGCACTCAGGGATGGAAGAGGGAACCCGCTCACACAAGCGGAAACGGCGATAGACAGCCATCTGAGCCATAAGAGTGTTCGATACATGGTAGGGTCCCGAAACGCGGGTAAGGAGGGTTCTCGCACCTCCGCAGTTCGGTGGGGGCGGCTCCGATAGTGAAACGGAGCCGTCCCCACGCTGTTACCGTTACTTTTCCGAATGGCCGGGGAACTTGTGTCCGAGAGATTGCGGGAAGCTGACCGTCCCGTCCGGGAATTCGAGCCCATGCTGCCACAGGTGGTAAATCACGCCGTCGGTTCCGGCGGCGACTTCTGCGACCTTGGCGGCCTGATCGGCCGGCATGTCGAGAATTTGGACGCGACCGGTAGCGATTTCGACCTTATGATCGTGGAAATGGCGATGCCATTGGATGGCGGGCAGCTTTCGGGTGAGATCCTTCGCCACAAAGTATTCGATGGCCACAAGCTTCGCTTTCGGATCCGTCGATTCAAACAGGAGACACTGAAGAATCTTGTCGGATACGCCCTTGCAGTAATGATGGAACGGACCGCCCGGCTCTCCATTCGGCATCAAATGAGGCGCCTGCACGTGAATGTCGAACCCTTCGACCGGAGACTTCGGCTCCCCGCTGACCGCTTTTTGAGGAGCGGCCCCGGCGCATCCAATCACCGTCACGGCCACGGCGACAAGTAATCCTTTTCTCATCACAGGAAACCTCCTATGGTTGGGTTGGTTGATGACACGTACGCTGCTCGGCCTGTATGCAGGACCAGGAACATGAGTCTTGCGCTCATTATGAGAGTGTTTTTCAAAAAAGGATTCATGAGACTTCGAAACTTCCATGGTTTTCGCATCATGTGATTTTGTGCTGTTATTTCGGGAACTTCGGCATGGTCACCTTGATCGGTTCGCCGGACAAGGCTTTCAAGAATGCAATGAGATCTTTTTTTTCTCCGTCCGACAGATCGAGCGGCTTGATCAGCGAGTCCAGATGCTGGTTCGCTCCTCCGCCGGTATTCAGGAAATCGACTACCTCTTCAAGCGTCTTGAACGCGCCGTCGTGCATGTAGGGCGACGTTTCCGCAATGCTCCGCAGCGTCGGTGTCTTGAAGGCCCCTTTGTCTTTTTCGGCCCTGGTCACACCAAAGCGCCCGAGATCCTCCTTCATCGGCCCCACCTGGGGTACCCCGAGATTGTGAAATTGGTTGTCGGTGAAGTTCGGTCCTCCATGGCAGAGTACGCAGCGCGCCTTTCCACGGAACAGGGTCATCCCGCGAACCGCCGCCTCGTCCATAGCCTTTTGATCGCCGGCCATGTACTTGTCGAAGGGCGCATTCGTCGAAAGCACGGTCCGCTCATAGGCTGCGATGGCTTCGGCAATACCCTGGAGATTGACGTCTGTCCCGAAGACGCTGCGGAACTGCTGCTGATACCCCTTGATCTTGTTCAACTTCGCGACAACGGCCTCGTGAGTTTCCCCCATCTCGATCGGATTGTGAATCGGACCGATCGCCTGTTCTTCCAACGACCTCGCGCGCCCGTCCCAGAACTGGAGATGATTGAAGGCGGTATTCAGCACGGTCGGAGCCTGGCGCCCGCCGACCCCGCCGCCGATGCCGATCGATGTCTGGCGGGGATCGGCCCAGCCGGTGCCAGGATTATGGCAAAAGGCGCAAGAAATCGCCCCGTTCTTGGACAGGCGGCCGTCAAAGTAGAGCTGCTTGCCTAGTTCGATCTTGGCGGCGTAATTGAGGTTGGTGGACGGTTGCGGGATGACCGTCGGAAGAGGGCCGATATCCGGTACGGTGATCCCGTCGATTGTGATCGTTCCGTGCGGGGCATGACCCGACGGTGAAGCCGGCGCCTCCGGGATCGCTGCGCCCAATTCCGCAACAAAAAAGAGTCCCGAAACGAGCAACCTACCCCCGGCAAGAACTTGCTTCATCTTCATGAGAACTCCTCCTTCCAGTGACGGCATCGGGGTCCTGTAACGTCGGCTTCGGTGGGCCGGACAGTAGCACGAATTATTAATCCTGGGTAGGGAACGTCTGCATCCAATTAGTCGAGATTCATGGAGGCCTTTGGCCTCACTTGTCGATCGAAGCATGAAAAACACTCATCTAATCAGGCCATTAAGGCTTAGCCGTCGAGTGTCTTAAGTGCATGAAATACCTACCATTTTCAGCATGTAGACGGGCCGGTCTTTATGGTAGGCTATCAAGCTGGAGGAGGAAGTTACGCGCCATGCGCATTCCATCGCGGGTTGTGCTTCCGTTCGGATATCGGATCTCGGTCCGGCAGTTGCCGGATACCGAAATGGACCGACGTGATCCCAATGCGGACGGTATTTGGGATGATGAGGCGAAAACCATCTATCTTCGCAAGCGGCTTCCCGTCACAAGACGGAGGTACATCCTGGCGCACGAGTTGGGCCATGCGTGGCTGGACTGGCAACATCGGCATCTGGACAACGGCAAGGCCAAAACTTGATGGATTTATTCTCTTGTCTCTCCGGCAATCTTCAGAATGACGTTCCATTCGGTCTCGGTGACCGGCTGAACCGATAGCCGCGATCCCTTCCGCAACAACACCATCCCATTCAGCTTAGGTTCCGTTCTCAGTCGGTCCAACGCAATGCCGGTCTTGAACGTTTTACAATGGCGGATATCGACCATGTCCCAACGAGGCGCCGATCGGAGACTGGCCGGATCGTAGTGGCGGCTGCTCTTGTCGAATTGGGAAGCGTCGGGATAGGCAGTGCGCGCCACTTCGGCGATACCGACGATCGCCGGCGGCTCCGCATTGCTGTGGTAGAAGAACACGCGGTCTCCGACGGCCATCTCGCGCATGAAATTCCTCGCTTGATAGTTGCGCACACCATCCCAGGAGGTCGTCCGACTCGGTGAGGCGGCGAGATCGTCGATCGAGAACGTGGTCGGCTCCGACTTCATCAGCCAATAGCGTTGCTTCCTCGGCATACCTATTCCTATCTCCTTGCCTCGAGAAATTCGATGAGCGCCTTGTAGGTCATTTCGCGAACCAGGGCTTTTGAGGCCGGCTGGTCGCGGCTGTTTCGATCCAACCAGACCTGTGCCGTTACAGCCGGCCGCGCTTCATTGCACAGAGTCCACATTTGATGGAGAAAATCCGGCGGCAGTCCGACTTGCAAGCCTTCGGACTCGATCCGGTCGTCGAGGATCGCCAAGAGATCGGACAGGGCTTGATCGGCTCGATAGGGTGCGGCCGCAAACCCGAACGACGCATGCGTATCCGCTTCCTGGCCGGCCTGCTCCACGAGATCACGCATGTACTCCTTCAAGAGTCCGATCAGGTGCCCGGACAATGCCATCCCTTTCTCCTCTTCGCGCATTATGCGTCGGCGTGGCGCGCGGGGACAAGGCTGGGTTCGGATCAACGGCACGGGCCGTTGACCGAACCGCAACGGGTTCCCTATGATGCCGGCATGTCGACGAGCCCGGCAGAGCGATACGAGATCGCACTCAATACACCCGCCGGTCAATTGACGACGGGATTGGACGTCCCCGCGGGATTCGTGCCGATTACGTCGATTGTCCCCCTCACTCGACGCCTGGGGGAGGAGATGGCCGTTTTAGAGGAACGTCGTGTCCGAGAAACCGGACGGACCATTTCCTGCCGAATGGGGTGCGCAGCCTGCTGCCGCATGCTCGTTCCTCTCTCACCGCCCGAGGCTTTCGCGCTGAAGACCTATGTGACGCAATTGCCGCAGGAACGCCGTGAGCGCTTGATTCGTCAAGTCGCCGAGGTCAAGCGTACCTTGGAAGATAACCGGCTATTGGATCGGCTCGAAGCCGTCGCCGAATCCGCAAGACCGATTCCGGACGATGAACTGGAACCGATCAACCGCGCCTACCACGCGCTGCGGATTCCCTGCCCGTTCCTTGAGAATGAGATGTGCTCGATTTACGAAGCACGGCCTGCCGCCTGTCGGGAGCTGCTGGTCACGTCGCCGGCTGATCTGTGCCGAGATCCCGTAAACAATCCCGTGACTGCGATCCCGGTCTCGGCCCGTATCGGCACCGTGCTGGGTCTGCTATGGAGCGGGTTGACCGATTCCCCTCCGCGCCTGGTCCCGTTACCTCTGGCGCTTGATTGGGCCGATCAGCATGAACAGGAGTCGAAACGGACCTGGCCCGGCTCGTCCTTGATCGACGAGATGCTCGATAAGTTGTGGCGGGTTCTGGGCCAGGAGTTCAATAATAGGCAAGGGTCCGGAGGTGCGAGGTGAAGCGTGCCTCTATAAACCATAAGGGAGCGGTATGAATAAGCCTGTGATCGCCTGCCTTGACCTTGAAGGAGTGCTCGTCCCAGAGATCTGGATCAATGTCGCCCTTAAGACGGGGATCGAAGAGCTGAAGATCACCACGAGAGAGATGCCAGACTACGACGCCTTAATGAAGCGGCGACTGGCCATTCTAGACCAGCACAAGCTTACCCTTGCCGACATCCAATCCGTCATCGACCGGATGGGCCCGCTGGAGGGGGCGCCGGCCTTCGTGGCCTGGCTAAGGGAGCGGTGCCAGGTCATCATCCTCTCCGACACGTTCTATCAGTTCGCTCTGCCTCTGATGAGACAGCTCGATTTCCCGACGCTTTTCTGCAATCAATTGGAAGTCGACGGCGGGGGACGCATCCTGGCCCATCACATGAGGATGCAGAATCAGAAAAAGCATTCCGTCGCCGCATTCAAATCGCTGAACTTCTTCACGCTGGCGGCGGGCGATGCCTATAACGACACGGCGATGCTCGGCGAGGCCGATGCAGGTTTCTTCTTCCGCCCGCCCGACCACCTGCCGAAGGAGTTCCCGCAATTCCCGGTTACCATGACCTATGCGGAATTGCAGGAGCGGTTTCGAAGGGCCGGGAATTTCCGTTAGCTGCGCAGCCTTGACGTTCTCGATAAAGGGGCCGTATTCTTCCGCACCATCCATCCGTTCAACGAATCGATAAGGGAGGCCCTCATGCGTTGGCTCCAATTGTTGGTGTTCTGCTGCGTCGCGCTCGTGTGGTCGTCATGCTCCTCCCAACGGTGGGTCCACCCCTCCAAGACGGAACAGCACCTCACATACGATTGGAACCAGTGCGAGCGGGATTGGTTGAACACCGTGACTGTGAATCCCGGCGCAGGTGCCGTCCACGACAGCCCTGTGATCGAAAAACAAAGGATATACCGCTGCCTACAAAAGAAAGGCTGGAAACAGGTAGAAGACTAACCCGGCGTCTCCGCGATCTCGTCACGAAATCTCGTGAATAGTGCAGACTAGAGGTTCGGCCCAGCAGGCCCAGGCGAGGGGGACGATCACCGGCAACAGGGAGACCGTCCCCGTCAGAACGATCAGTTCGCTGAACGATCAACTCGGGCCATCGAGGTATCGGCCCTGCTAGGATTTCGGCCAAGACTGTTCGAGCTTGTAGATGGCCTGTTCCAGCGCCTCATCCCCTGCAATACTTCGCAGAACATCCTTCGCTTCAACCTCCGTCGGATAGATCGGGGCCACGCGGAGCGACCGGTGAATGACCGGATAGCCGTTCGATTTAACCGGGACGTTCAGCCGATTCAAGCGGCTCCAGGCCCGCCCGTTGGAGCGGGCGACTACCTGTCCTCCTGAAGCATCGATCAGCGCGAGTTCCGCCAGCGCATAGTTCACGGCCTCGAATCCCAACGCTTTCGGACGACCCCCGCCCTGCTCCGGATCCGCCGTAAAGGGCAACATCATCGGTACCTCGGACTCTGCGCTCGAAAACAATGCAACCAGCAAGTGGGAGAGCCCCTGATCGCGCGCAAGCTTGACCAAGGCTTGATGGTCCCGAGGGGCCGTCGTGTCGTTGAGTGACACCACTTTTGCGATCCGGACTGGAATGGACGTCTCCGCCCGCCTACGAACCTGATCCGAGAGGAACGCCTTCGTCGCTTCTGAAAAAGCCGGCGCCGAACCTTCGGCAGTGGTATCGTTGATCAACAGCAAGCCTGCTTCGACCGGGCCCGGCGCCCCGATCGGTTGAACATAGACCGCTCCGGCATCCTTCTGGCCGGCCGTTCCCAGGTAACTGTCCATGAGGGCGAGCGGTTTCTGACTGCATCCGCTGAGGATTGTCGGGACTAGAAGTGCGAAGACTGCATAGTGGCGGCCGAACTTCATGGAGGACCTCCCGGTTAACGTCAGCATCGGACGGCTTCCCTCAATTATTTTCCACCCCGCAAAAACACCCTGTCAAGAGACGCCGGGAGACCACGTCAGACCTGCCTTCCCGGTTCTCAAAGCCTCCAAGGTTGTTGTAACCCCGGCGGCGGATCGGGTATGGTAATCGGATGCCTCCTCAAGTTATTCGCGGTCCGATTGCCGCCCTTCTTGGCGCGACACTCGCTTGCCTTTCAAGCGGTTGCAGCGATTTCAAGATGCCCCGCATGTCGGAGGACAGCGGCCGCAAGCCGCAAATCCCGGCCTCGATCAATCTGGTATTCGACGACACGCTCCAAAATGCCAAACTGACCTTCGATCAACCGGTTTGTTCAAACACCATCTGGGAAGGCAAACTCGGCGAGACGATCGTCGACACCTTCACCAAAGCCGCAAAATCCCGTATCGCACAGGTCTCGCTCGGACCTCAGGCGCAGGGCGCCACGCCGGCGGCCGATCCTTCTCCGGCGGTGACCGCCGGCCTTGCTATCGAGGGGGCGTCTCTCACCTCCAGGACACGCACCGGATCTGAGGATGTATTCCTCGGGCATCTCGAACTCCACCTTCGTGCCACTGCATTGGACGCCACAAGCCAACAGACAGCCGTCGCCCCGTTGGTTTTTTCCGATGATGTCAAGTTGTGGATTCCACAATTCGGAGGCACTGCCTGCTCCACCGGGCAATTCGACGAGCGAATGAGAAACGCCGTCGATTTTCTGGCCGACCAGTGGCTTAACTTCATCAGCGCCGCGCTCACGCGTTCGACTCCTCCCGCGTCTCAAGAGGTCAAGAATGCTCCTCCATCGCCTCTGACCTCGGCTCCGTCTGTCATCTCCGGGTCGGCTCCCGCCGCGCAGGCTTTGCCGCTTTCCCGTGACGGCAAGGACCCGCATCGATACGCAGTGATCGTCGGCCTGAGCCTGTACCGCTCTCCCTGGCCCGACTGGAAGGAGGGACTGACCTTCGACGGCAAAGAGGCCCTTTCGACGTTTGCCGAGCGATTCGATGTCCCGCAAGCCCAGACCCTCGTGCTCCAGGATGAACTCGCCGCGCAATCGGACATCGAGGAGGCCCTCGCCCAGTGGCTCCCCAAGCGGGTGACACAGGAGTCCGTCGTATTGTTCTATTTTGCCGGACGAACTACCGCGAATCCCAAGGACGGGGAGGTCTACTTGATTCCTTATGACGCGACGCCGGCGTCATCACAGTCCCGCTTGATCTCGCTCCGCTTCCTCCAAAGCCGCTTACAGAAACTCGGCGCGCGCCTGGCCTTGGCGATGATCGACGGACCGTTGGTCGCCCCCGGTCCTCATCCGGACCGCAAGTCCAAGACGATTCCACCCAATTGGATCGCCGACCTCAACAGCCCGACCGGACCGAAGGGAGGGGCCGTGATTCAGGCGGCAAACGCCCTCGTCCAGACCAGTCAGCAGAGTAGTCTGCTTTCCCGCTCAGGCAGCAGCGCAGATCTTGACCACGATGGGATCGTCACGGTCGGCGAATGGCTCCGCTCACTCAGAGGTCAAGCCATGACCGCGCCAAGCCTTCCCCCCTCGGTGGCCGTCCAGTCGATTCCTCTGGCCCATCTGAACCACCGGTAACAGGCCAATCAAGAAGGTTGAGGTTGAGGCTAAGGTTAAGGCTGAGATGCAGGACTGGGAACTCCCGCGCTCAAGGCTCTCCACCCGCTGTTGCTATCGCTGGTGCGACAGGCATAACAAGGCTCGCATTGCGTTCGACTGCCGACTGATGTTCTGTTGACCCTCCACCACAAGATCGAGTTTCTGCCGGAGATCTTCGATCAAGACCCCGTTGTGTCGCTTCACCTGTGCCACGGGCTCCACGACAATTTCTCGAATCTGAGCTCTAATGAATCGGTCCCACGGCATGACTCTCCGAACTCGATGTGCAGTGTAGGAAAGCTCGCAGGCAAAAGGAACGCGCCTATCGCCATCGCCTCTGGCCCCTTGCCTCTCGCCTGTTTCATAAATAGAGAACCCCGCCGAGGGGATCGCCCTCGGCGGGGTTTCTCTGTATAGGGTCAGGTTCCCTGATCGAATCTACAAGTCGTTAAAATCTTCTACGGACAGTCCAGCCTGACGAATGAGTTTTCGGAGAAGACCTGGGCCGAGTTCATCATGCTGCGGAATCGAGAGGGTATACTCATAGCCTGACTTGACCATCATCACATGAGAACCGCGTTGGCGCGCCACCGTCCATCCTACCCGACGAAATTTATCAACAGCCTCGGCCCCGGAACACAGCCGAAGCGAGGCACCCATCAGACCGAGACCTCAACCACCAGATCGCGATTCATTTCCGTCTTTGCCTCCATGGTTTCTAACCATCCAGCAACGGCTTCCTTTACATTGGCCAGCGCATCTTCGCGAGTCTTGCCCTGGGACAAACAGCCTGGAAGGGCAGGGACTTCGGCCACAAAATATCCTGCTTCATCTTGTTCCAACATCACATGGAGCTTCATGTACACCTCCGACAGCAAGAAAAATACCGCCGCACCGCAGGACCCCTCCGACTCTATCCTATGTCGGTTGAATGGGCAAGCCGCCGGTCGCCAAGCTGTTTCTCGCCTTTAGTCCCTCGCGACGTGCCCTCTTCATAAAAAAACCCCGCCGAGGGGATCGCCCTCGGCGGGGTTTCTCTTCGCAGGCTGACGCGAGAGATCCTCTCGCCCCTAGCCTATTGCCTCTTGCCTACTTCTTAGAAGTTCACGTGAATCTGCGTGTAGCCCCAGGACTGATTGACGCCTTCGCGACCGACACCGCGGTTCACGACAGCCGTCTGATCCACCATGGCGCCAGCAAACATGTAGCTGAAGCCGGTCTGCCAGGCGACCTTGTTCCCCT